>NZ_JBHZDA010000062.1:0-13019 GCF_042755665.1 Streptomyces sp. NPDC059142 | reverse complement strand
GCCGCCCCGCCCCCGCCCCCGCGCGGCGCTCGGCCGGCCCGGGGCCAGGGTGCGGTGGACCGCCGGGCGGGGCGGTCCGGGGCGGGTTACTCGGCCGGCTTGGCCGACTTCGCCGCCGGCTTGCGCAGCGCGATGTTCAGTTCGCGCAGCCGCGTCTCGTCCAGCTCCGTCGGCGCGCCCATCATCAGGTCCTGCGCGTTGCCGTTGAGCGGGAAGGCGATCGTCTCGCGGATGTTCGGCTCGTCCGCCAGCAGCATGACGATCCGGTCGACGCCCGGGGCGATGCCGCCGTGCGGCGGGGCGCCGAGGCGGAACGCCTTGAGCATGCCCGCGAACTCGTGCTCCACCGTCTCCCGGTCGTAGCCCGCGATCTCGAACGCCTTGATCATCAGCTCGGGTTCGTGGTTACGGATCGCGCCGGACGACAGCTCGATGCCGTTGCAGACGATGTCGTACTGCCACGCCAGGATGGACAGCGGGTCCTTCGTCTCCAGGTCCTCCAGGCCGCCCTGGGGCATCGAGAAGGGGTTGTGCGAGAAGTCGATCCGGCCGGTCTCCTCGTCCTTCTCGTACATCGGGAAGTCGACGATCCAGCAGAACCGGAAGACGCCCTCGTCGAAGTGGCCGGCGCGCTTGGCCGCCTCGACCCGGACCGCGCTCATGATCTTGGAGACCTCGCCGAAGGCGCCCGCGCCGAAGAAGACCGCGTGCCCCGGGACCAGCGACAGCCGCTCCGTGAGGACCTTGACGTCCGTCTCCGTCAGGAACTTGGCGATCGGTCCCGCCAGCGTCCCGTCCTCGCCGACCCGGACCCAGGCCAGGCCCTTCGCGCCGTGCTCGACCGCGTACTCGCCGAGGCCGTCGAAGAACTTCCGCGACTGTCCCGCCGTGTCCGGCACCGGGAGGGCGCGGACGTGCTTGCCGGCGAACGCCTTGAACTCGGAGTTCTCGAAGACGTCCGAGATGTCGACCAGTTCGAGCCGGGCGCGCAGGTCCGGCTTGTCGTTGCCGTACTTCAGCATCGACTCGCGGAACGGGATCCGCGGGAACGGCGACGTGACGTGCCGGCCGCCGCCGAACTCCTCGAACAGCTCCGTCATCAGCTTCTCGATCGGCTGGAAGACGTCCTCCTGCTCGACGAAGCTCATCTCGACGTCGAGCTGGTAGAACTCGCCCGGCGAGCGGTCCGCGCGCGCGTCCTCGTCGCGGAAGCAGGGCGCGATCTGGAAGTAGCGGTCGAAGCCCGAGATCATCAGGAGCTGCTTGAACTGCTGCGGGGCCTGCGGCAGCGCGTAGAACCGGCCCGGGTTCAGCCGCGAGGGGACGACGAAGTCGCGCGCGCCCTCGGGGGAGGTCGCGGTGAGGATCGGGGTCGCCATCTCGTTGAAGCCGAGGGCGGTCATCTTGTGCCGGATCGCGGAGACCACGGCGGTGCGCAGCAGGATGTTGCGGTGCATGCGCTCGCGGCGCAGGTCGAGGAAGCGGTACTCCAGGCGCCGCTCCTCGTTGACGCCGTCCTCCGCGTTGACCGTGAACGGCAGCGGCCCGGCCGCGCCGAGGATCTCGACCTCGGCGACCTCGATCTCGATCTCGCCGGTCGGCAGCTCCGGGTTCACGTTCTCCGCACCGCGCGCGGAGACCTTGCCGTCGATACGGACGACGGTCTCCTTGGTGAGCTTGGACAGCTCCTCGTTGGCGGGCGTGCCGGGGCGGGCGACGAGCTGCACCAGACCGTAGTGGTCGCGGAGATCGATGAAGAGGATGCCGCCCAGGTCTCGGCGATTGTGCAGCCAGCCGCTCAGCCGGACGTCGGCACCGACGTCAGAGGCGCGGAGCTGGCCGCAGGTGTGGGACCTGTACCGGTGCATCGTCGTTTCATCCAGTCTTGGCAGTCGGAGTGGTCAGGAAGCGGGCGGGACACCCGGGCGTACGCGATACGCGTGACACGTACGACGCACGCCGTGAGGAAGCATGATGCGCCGGGCGCCACCCGTTGCCCAACCGGTTTCGGAAAACCCGTTTGGCCATAACAGGCTACCGCCCGTGTCCGACACCCCCCTCAGTGGCGTTCGCTCCGCACATATTCATAAAGTGGGACAATGCGAACCGAGGATGTCCTGTCGGCGATCGGTACCGGCCTGTGGCGCTGGGACCTGGCCTCCGGGGCGGTCACCCTCGACGCCGAGGCGGCCCGGCTCTTCGGCTGGCCCGCCGAACCCCTGGAGACCACGAAGGCCGCCGTACGCGCCCGGCTCCACCCCGTGGACTGGAACGAGATCGAGGGCGTCGTGAGCCTCGCCGTCGCCGAGTCCACCCTCGCCGAGGTCCGGCTGCGCGTCATGGACGGCGACAGCCGGGTCGTCCGTACGGTCCGGAGCCGGGCCAAGCCCGTCGTCACCCGCCGGCCGGACGGCCACGAGGAGTTCGAGCTGTTCGGTACGGTCCAGGAGGTCAGCGAGCCGCGCCCCGGCACCGCCGTCGAGGGCAGCTCCATCACCGGCGACTGGCGCCGCTCCCGCGAGGCGTTCCTGCTGGACGCGGGGCGCGCGCTGGCCGAGGCGCGCTCCACCGCCGAGGTCCTGCGGGTCGCCGCGTCCCTCTCCATGCCGGGCTTCTCACCGGACGGACTGGCGGTCTTCGGCGTCTCCGGGAGCCTCACCGGCGGCCCGTCGGGGCAGCGGCTGCGGATCATCGGGCACCACGGGCACGACGCGGGGGACGTGGTCCCCTTCGAGGAGATGTCGCTCGACACGGACTACCCGGCCGCCGAGGTCGTCAGGAGCGGCCGCGCCGTCTATCTGCCCTCACCGGAGGCGTACGAGGACCGGTACCCGGCGACCTGGCAGTACGTACGGCGCTTCGACCGGGGCTCGTGGGCGTTCGTCCCGCTGGTCGTGGCGGGCCGCACGCTCGGCACCTGGATGGCGGCCTTCAAACACCGTGTCGCCTTCTCGCCGGACGAGCGGTCCGTCCTGACCACGGTCGCGCGGATGCTCGCCCAGGCCCTGGCCCGCGCCGGGGTCGCCGAGTCCGAGCGGGAGCTGTCGATCGGCCTCCAGCGCTCGATGATGCCCCGGCTGGGGCCCGAGATCCCCGGTATGACGGTGGCGGCGCGGTACGTGCCGACCGGGGGCGGTCTCCAGGTGGGCGGCGACTGGTACGACATGATCCCGCTGCCGGACGGCCGGGGCGGCGACCGGGAGGGCGGCCGGTTCGCGCTGGTCATCGGGGACGTGCAGGGGCACGACGTGCACGCGGCGGGGCTGATGGGCCAGCTCAGGATCGCGCTGCGGGCGTACGCCGCCGAGGGGCACGGCCCGGACGCGGTGCTCTCGCGGGCGTCGCGTTTCCTGGCGGGGCTCCAGCACCACCCGGGTCAGGACGGCGGCGCCCCGGCCGGCGAGCCCCGTGCGGCGGCCGGTCTGCCGCCGGGGGTCGCGGGCTACGGCGGCGGCCCCGACGCGCCGGCCGGGCCGCGCTTCGCGACCTGCCTCTATCTGGAGGTCGACCCGGAGACGGGCACCCTCGACATCGCCCGCGCCGGCCACCCCGACCCGGTGATCCGCACGGCCGACGGCACGGCCGTCGTACGGCAGACCGCGGGCGGGCTGCCGCTCGGGATCGAGGCCGACTCCGACTACCCGACGACCCGGCTCCAGCTCGGCCCCGGCGAGCTGCTGATGCTCTGCACGGACGGGCTGATCGAGACGGGCGGCCACGATCTCGCGACGGGGTGGGAGCGGCTGCGCCCCGTACTGGAGCAGCCGCTGAAGGACGGCGTACGGCACGGCGCGGGCGACGACGGGACCGCTGTGGACGCCCTGGACGCCCTGGACGCGCTGGCGGCCCCCGTCGCCGTGAACCCGGCGGCCCCCGCGCAGCCGGACGGCGCCGGGGAGCTGGAACGGCTCGCCGACGCCCTGGTCCAGGCCGTGCACGGACCCGCCTCGCACTACACGACCGGGCGGCTCGCCGACCGCCGCGAGGACGACATCGCGCTCCTGCTGCTGGCCAGGGACCGGGACGGCGCGGCCTCCCGTACCGCCAGGACGCCCGCCCGCAGGACCGCGCTGACCATCGCGCAGGCCGAACCGGAGCGGATCGCGGGCGCCCGGCGCCAGCTCCGCGATCTGCTGCACGACTGGGCGGACCCCGAACAGGTCGACGCGGCCGAGCTGATGGTCTCCGAGATACTGACCAACGTGCTCGTCCACACCGACGGTGACGCGCTGCTGGTCGCGGAGGCGCGGGGCGAGCACGGAGCGCGCAGGCTGCGCATCGAGGTCGCGGACACCAGCGACGACCTGCCGCACCGGCGCCGCCCCGGCGAGCTGGCGTCCAGCGGGCGGGGGCTCGTGCTGCTGGAGCTGCTGGCGGACGCGTGGGGGGTGGATCCGCGGGGCGAGGGGAAGTGCACCTGGTTCGAGCTCTACGAGGACGGCGCGGGCGGCGCGCCGGTACCGGCCGGACCGTCCGATCCGCCGGCGGAGTCAGCGGCGTAACGTTTCCGCACCTCGGAGAGCACCCCGAACGCCGCGGCCGTCAGCGGTACGGCGAGCAGCATCCCCAGAATCCCGGCGACGCTCGCGCCCGCCGTGATCGCCAGCATCACCACGGCGGGATGCATCTGCACCGTACGGCTCTGGATCATCGGCTGGAGCAGATGCCCCTCCAGCACCTGCACGGCGAGCACCACCCCGAGCGCCCAGAGCCCGATCACCCACCCCCGGTCGACCACGGCGACCAGCACGGCCACGGCGCCGGAGATCAGCGCGCCGAGATACGGGATGTACGCGCCGACGAAGACCAGCGCCCCGAGCCCGATCGCGCCGGGCACCCGCAGGATCAGCAGACCGACGGTGATGCAGACCGCGTCGATGAACGCGATCAGCGTCGTCCCGCGCATGAAGCCCTCGACGGCCCCGAACGCGCGGCGCGCCATCGCCTCGACCGCCCGCCCCGTCCGCCCCGGGGCGAACGCCCGGAGCGCGCGGGCCGCCCGGGAGGAGTCCCGCAGGAAGAAGAAGACCAGCAGCAGGGCGAGGACGGCGGTGGCGATCAGCTCCCCGACCACGCTGATGCCGGTGAGCACCCCGGAGGCGGCGGTGGCGCCGAACTTCCCGACGAGGTCCTTGGCGTTCTTCGCCAGATCCTCCAGCGAGGTCCCGGCGGCCCCGCCGAAGTGCTTGCTCACCGCCTGGCCGGCCTGGCGCAGCGAGGCGACGATCTGGTCCCCGGTGTCGACGAGCGCGCTGACCACGATGTACGCGGCGCCGCCCACCACACCGACGATGGCGACGCAGGTCAGCGCGGAGGCGAGCGAGGCGTTGAGGCGCAGCGCGATCAGCCGGCGGTAGAGGGGGCCGAGCAGCGCGGTGCCGAGGAGGGCGAGCAGCACGGGGGTGACGGCCGTCTTGAAGGTGACGCACAGCCAGATCGCGACGGCCCCGACCCCGGAGACCAGCAGTACGACCCCGCACCACGCGGCGAGGCGCCGGGCGCTCTCGGGGAGGAGGGAGGTCGACGGCGTCTGCACGCCCCCAGCCGACCACGCCCGGCCTGCCTTGTCCTGCGCTGCCCGCCGCCCGGGGGACGCGCCGTCACCCACGCCCCGGGCGCGCCCCCGTACCCGCGCCCTGTGCGCGCCTCGTACCCGCGCCCCGTGCGCGCCCCCGTACCCGCGCCCCGGTCCGTCACCGCCAGTGCGGCAGCATCGCCTCGTGGTAGCGGGAGCCGGCCGACCCGTGCGGCAGGATCTCCTGGATACGGGCGAGGTCCTGGGGCGTGAGGGTGATCCGCGCGGCGGCGACGTTCTCCGCCAGGCGCTCCGGGCTGCGGGTGCCGGGGATGGGGACGATGTCGTCGCCCTGCGCGAGCAGCCAGGCCAGGGCCAGTTGGGCGACCGTGATGCCCTTGGCCTCCGCGAGGGCGGTCAGGTCGCGGACCGCGGCGAGGTTCTTCTCGTAGTTGCCGGGCTGCCAGCGCTCGTCCCAGCTGCGCATGTCGTCGGCGGGGTACTCGGCGGCCGGCCTGACGGCGCCGGTGAGGAAGCCGCGGCCGAGCGGCGAGTAGGGCACGAAGCCGATGCCCAGCTCCCGGACCACCGGCAGGACCTCGGCCTCGACCGCCCGCTCGAACACCGAGTACTCCGTCTGGAGGACCGAGACCGGGTGGACCGCGTGGGCCCGCCGGATGGTCTCCGGTCCGGCCTCGCTCAGCCCGAAGTGGCCCACCTTGCCTTCGGCGATCAGCTCGCCGACCGTACCGGCGACGTCCTCGATGGGGACGTCCGGGTCCACCCGGTGCTGGTAGAGCACGTCGATCCGGTCGGTGCCGAGGTGGCGCAGGCTCGCCTCCGCCACCTCGCGGATGTGCTCGGGACGGCTGTCGAAAGCGGTTCCGACCCGGGCCGGGTCGCTGAGGTCGAAGCCGAACTTGGTGGCGATCAGGATCTCGTCGCGGAAGTCCTGCACGGCGCGGCCGAGGAGCTGCTCGTTGCTGCCGGTGCCCATGCCGTACAGCTCGGCGGTGTCGAAGAGGGTGACGCCGAGCTCGTAGGCGCGGTGGATCGTGGCGGTGCTGCCCCGGTCGTCCGCGGCTCCGTACGCCATGGTCATGCCCATGGTGCCCAGACCGATCGCGCCGGCCCGCAGGCCCTGGCCGAGTGTCCGGAGGGGAAGGTTGGTCGTGTCGTGTGCCATGACGTCGACGCTAGGCGCGGGACACCCGGGGGGCATGGTGCACAGGTCGCGTAGGATTGCCTGATCCTCTCAGGGCCGGCTCCGCTCAGCCCTGATCCCTCGCCCCCGGACAAGGAGTCCCGCCGTGCTGGACCGGCTCACCGCGGCCATCGACCGGCACTGCGTCGGACCGAGTTCGGAGACCCGGATCCCCCGGCTCATGCTGGTCTCGGTCGACGAGCCCGTCGAACACGCCGCCCTGCTGTACGAACCGATGATCTGCTTCGTCACCGACGGCGCGAAACGCACCACCTCGGGGGAGCTCTGCGAGGTCGCGCACGCCGGTGACCTGCTGCTCACCACGATCGACCTGCCCATGGCCGTCGCCCTGGAGAAGACGCCGTACCGCTCGGCCGTCATGCGGCTCGACAGCCGGACGCTCGCCGCCCTGCTCGTCGAGCTGGACGGGACCGGCCCGGCCGTCCCGCCGCCCCCGGCGGGGACAGCGGCGGCGACAGCGGTGGGGCAGATCAGCGCGGAGATGACACCGGAACTGGTCGACGCGGTCACCCGCTGGGTCGAACTCCTCGACGCCCCCGAGGACATCGGCCCCCTCGCCCCCCGGATCGAGAGCGAGATCCACTACCGGCTGCTGCGCGGCTCGCTCGGCCCCCTGCTGCGCCAGTGGTCGCTGGCCGGCTCGACCGCGAGCCGGGTGCGCGAGGTCGCCCGGTGGATCCGCGAGCGCTACACCGAGCCGCTGAGCATCGACGCGATCGCCGCCGCGGCGCACATGAGCCCGGCCGGCCTGCACCGGCACTTCAAGGCGACCACGGGCATGAGCCCGCTGAAGTACCAGAAACACCTGAGGCTCCAGGAGGCCCGCCGGCGGCTGGCCCTCGGTGACGCCACCGCCGCCCAGATCGCCCGGGCGGTCGGTTATGTGAGCGCCACCCAGTTCAGCCGCGAGTACCGCAGCGCCTACGGCCTCCCGCCCGGCCAGGACGCGGCCCGGCTCCGCGCCCGCCCGGCCCCCGCCCGTACGCCCACCGACTGGCAGGTCTGAGCGGCGGGGACGGGCGGAGCGGTTCTCAGCGGTCGCCGTGCGCCGCGGGGACGGTGCCCAGGCGGCCCGCCTGGAAGTCCTCGAACGCCTGCTTGAGCTCGGCGTGACTGTTCATCACGAACGGGCCGTAGTGCGCCATCGGCTCCCGGATCGGCTGTCCGCCGAGGAGCACGATCTCCAGGTCGGGCGTGTGGGCGTCCTGCGAGGCGTCCGCCCGTACGGTGAGCGAGCCGCCCGCGCCGAAGACCGCCGTCTGCCCGGTGTGGACCGGCCGGCGCTCGGCGCCGACCGCGCCGCGCCCCGCCATGACGTACGCGAGACCGTTGAAGTCCTCGCGCCACGGCAGGGTCACCTCGGCGCCCGGCCGCAGCGTGGCGTGGATCATCGTGATCGGGGTGTGGGTGACGCCGGGACCCTCGTGGCCGTCCAGGGAGCCCGCGATGACCCGCAGCAGCGCGCCGCCGTCGGGCGAGGTCAGAAGCTGGACCTGGCCGCCGCGGATGTCCTGGTAGCGCGGGTCCATCATCTTGTCGGAGGCGGGCAGGTTCACCCAGAGCTGGAGCCCGTGGAAGAGCCCGCCGGAGGTGACGAGCGACTCCGGCGGCGCCTCGATGTGCAGCAGGCCGGAGCCCGCCGTCATCCACTGGGTGTCGCCGTTGCGGATGGTCCCGCCGCCGCCGTTGCTGTCCTGGTGGATGAAGGTGCCGTCGATCAGGTACGTGACCGTCTCGAAGCCGCGGTGCGGGTGCCAGGGGGTGCCCTTCGGCTCTCCCGGCGCGTACTCCACCTCACCCATCTGATCCATCATGATGAACGGATCGAGGTGCTTGTAGGCGATCCCGGCGAACGCGCGGCGCACCGGGAACCCCTCGCCCTCGAAGCCGCCGGGCGCGGTCGTGACGGTGAGCACCGGACGGGCCACGGCATCGGCCGGGGCTGCCACCCGGGGCAGGGTCAGCGGGTTTTCGACGGTCACTGCGGGCATGACGGCCTCCTCAGGCTGTTGCCTCTAATTTAGTTGAACGGTGAACATCTTGCAAGGCGTGCCGCATTCCCGGACTCGCCCTGGACGCCGCAGGCACGCGCCGCGGAGCCACAGAAGCCGCGGAGCGCCGCACGAAGAAGGGCCCGTACCGGTGCGGTACGGGCCCTCGTCAGGATCGGGGGGGACTGCGTGCTCAGCCGTACATGCGGCGCATCGCGAAGTCCACCATCTGCTCGACCGCCTTCGCGTCGAAGACCATCCGGTGCTCACCCTCCATGTCGAGCACGAAGCCGTACCCCGTGGGCAGCAGGTCGATCACCTCGGCGCCGGTGATCACGAAGTACTTGGACTCCTTGCCCGCGTACCGCCGCAGCTCCTTGAGGGTGCTGAACATGGGGATCACCGGCTGCTGCGTGTTGTGCAGCGCCAGGAACCCGGGGTTGTCGCCCCGCGGGCAGTAGACCTTCGACGTCGCGAAGATCTGCTGGAAGTCCTCGGCCTGGAGCGACCCCGTGGTGAACGCCCGCACGGCGTCGCCGAGCGACGGAGGCGACGGTTCCGGATACAGCGGCTGCTCGCCGTACCCACCCGCTCCCGCACCGCCCATCGGCTGCTGCTGCGGGTGCGCGTACTGCTGCTGAGCGCCCATGTTCTGGTCGTAGCCGTACATGGACGCAAGAGTACTGAGGAATGGCGCCGCCGGGAGCCCCGTCTACCACGTCACACCTCGCCCCTCGGCGTCCGTCTGGGGTTGCATCTTATTACCGATGGGTAGCATCATCGGTAGCTACCAACCGGTACTGGTACACGTATGCGGGATCCGCTGATCCGCTTTCCGCAATCCCGTCTTCCCGATCCTTACGGAGTCGTCGCCATGGGGCACTACAAGTCGAATCTCCGCGACATCGAGTTCAACCTCTTCGAGGTCCTCGGGCGCGACAAGCTGTACGGAACGGGCCCGTTCGCGGAGATGGACGTCGAGACCGCCAGGAGCATCCTCGAAGAGGTCACCCGCCTCGCCGAGAACGAACTCGCGGCCTCGTTCGCCGAGGGCGACCGCACCCCGCCGGTGTTCGACCCGGAGACGAACACGGCGCCGGTCCCGGCCGCCTTCAAGAAGAGCTACCAGGCCTACATGGACTCCGAGTACTGGCGTCTGGGCCTGCCGGAGGAGATCGGCGGCACGACCTCCCCGCGCTCCCTGATCTGGGCCTACGCGGAGCTGCTGCTCGGCGCCAACCCCGCCGTGTGGATGTACGCCTCGGGCCCCGCCTTCGCCGGCGTCCTGCACGACGAGGGCAACGAGGCGCAGAAGAAGATCGCCGCGATCGCCGTCGAGCGCCAGTGGGGCTCCACGATGGTCCTCACCGAGCCCGACGCGGGCTCGGACGTCGGCGCGGGCCGCACGAAGGCCGTCGAGCAGGAGGACGGCACCTGGCACATCGAGGGCGTGAAGCGCTTCATCACCTCCGGTGAGCACGACATGTCGGAGAACATCCTCCACTACGTCCTCGCCCGCCCCGAGGGCGCGGGACCGGGCACCAAGGGCCTCTCGCTCTTCCTCGTGCCGAAGTACGAGTTCGACTGGGAGACCGGCGAGCTGGGCGGGCGCAACGGCGTCTACGCGACGAACGTCGAGCACAAGATGGGGCTCAAGGCGTCCAACACCTGCGAGCTGACCTTCGGCGACCGCCACCCCGCCAAGGGCTGGCTGATCGGCGACAAGCACGAGGGCATCCGCCAGATGTTCCGCATCATCGAGTTCGCGCGGATGATGGTCGGCACGAAGGCGATCGCCACCCTCTCGACCGGCTACCTGAACGCGCTGGAGTACGCCAAGGAGCGCGTCCAGGGCCCCGACCTGGCGCAGTTCATGGACAAGCGCGCCCCCAAGGTCACCATCACGCACCACCCCGACGTACGCCGCTCGCTGATGACGCAGAAGGCGTACGCCGAGGGCATGCGCGCCCTGGTCATGTACACGGCCTCGGTGCAGGACGAGATCGCCTTCAAGGAGGCGGAGGGCGAGCCCACCAAGGCGCTGCACGGCCTCAACGACCTGCTGCTGCCGATCGTCAAGGGGTACGGCTCCGAGCGGTCGTACGAGCAGCTCGCGCAGGCCCTCCAGATCTTCGGCGGCTCCGGATACCTCCAGGAGTACCCGGTCGAGCAGTACATCCGGGACGCCAAGATCGACACCCTCTACGAGGGGACGACGGCGATCCAGGGCCAGGACTACTTCTTCCGGAAGATCGTCCGCGACCAGGGCCAGGCGCTGAACACCCTCTCCGAGGAGATCAAGACCTTCCTCGCGGTCGGCACGGGCGGTACGGAGCTGGCCCCGGCCCGCGAGGCGCTCGCCCGGGCGGCGGCCGACCTGGAGGCGATCGTCGGCGTGATGCTGACCGACCTCACGGCCACCGGCGAGGACGTCAAGAACATCTACAAGGTCGGCCTCAACACCACCCGCCTGCTGATGGCCTCGGGCGACGTGGTCGTCGGCTACCTGCTGCTGCGCGGCGCCGCCGTGGCGGCGGAGAAGCTGGAGACGGCCTCCTCCAAGGACGTGGCCTTCTACCAGGGCAAGATCGCGGCGGCGAAGTTCTTCGCGGCGAACGTGCTGCCGGGCGTCGCGACGGAGCGGGCACTCGCCGAGTCCGTCGACAGCACGCTGATGGAGCTGGACGAGGCGGCCTTCTAGCCGGCGCCGCACACCACAGCACGCCCCACGGCAGGGCGTCCCACGGCAGGGCACCTCCCGCGCACCGGACGCGGAAGGTGCCCTGCCGCACGTCGTACACCGTGCGGGAGACGGCCCGCGCACCGCGTTCACGACCACTGGCAGGGCCGCTCCCGCACCCCGTCGTTAGGGTTGAGCCCATGAGCACCTCCCCCCGCTTCGACCGCGGCCACACCGACGACCTCATGTCCTACCTCGCGGCCAGCCCGTCGCCGTACCACGCCGTGGCGAACGCCGCCGAGCGCCTGGAGAAGGCCGGCTTCCGGCAGGTGCGGGAGACGGACGCCTGGGACGGGTCGAAGGGCGGCCGGTACGTCGTACGCGGCGGCGCGCTCATCGCCTGGTTCGTGCCGGAGGACGCCGAGCCGCACACCCCGTTCCGGATCGTCGGCGCGCACACGGACTCCCCGAACCTGCGGGTGAAGCCGCTGCCCGACACCGGCTCGTACGGCTGGCGCCAGATCGCCGTCGAGGTGTACGGCGGGACGCTCCTCAACACCTGGCTCGACCGCGATCTGGGGCTGGCGGGCCGGGTCACCCTGCGCGACGGCTCGCACCGGCTGGTCAACGTCGACCGCGCGCTGCTGCGCGTCCCGCAGCTCGCCGTCCACCTCGACCGCTCGGTCAACACCGACGGACTGAAGCTGGACCGGCAGCGGCACATGCAACCGATCTGGGGCCTCGGGGAGCCCGAGGAGGGCGACCTGATCCGCTTCGTCGCACAGGAACTGGGCGTCGAGGCCGAGGAGATCACCGGCTGGGACCTGATGCCGCACGCCATCGAGGCGCCCGCCTACCTGGGCCGGGACCGCGAGCTGGTGGCAGGGCCGCGGATGGACAACCTGCTGTCGGTGCACGCGGGGACGGCGGCGCTCGCGGCGGTCGCGACACAGCCGGGCGCGTCCCTGCCGTACATCCCGGTGCTCGCCGCCTTCGACCACGAGGAGAACGGCTCGCAGTCGGACACCGGCGCAGAGGGCCCGCTGCTCGGCACGGTCCTGGAGCGCTCGGTGCTCGCCCGCGGCGGGACGTACGAGGACCGCGCGCGGGCCTTCGCCGGCACGGTCTGCCTCTCGTCGGACACCGGTCACGCCGTCCACCCCAACTACGGCGAGCGCCACGACCCGACGCACCACCCGCGCGCCAACGGCGGTCCGATCCTCAAGGTCAACGTGAACATGCGGTACGCGACGGACGGCAGCGGCCGGGCCGTCTTCGCCGAGGCGTGCGAGCGCGCGGGCGTGCCGTGGCAGACGTTCGTCTCCAACAACGCGATGCCGTGCGGTACGACGATCGGCCCGATCACCGCCGCCCGGCACGGCATCCAGACCGTCGACATCGGTGTGGCCATCCTCTCCATGCACAGCGCGCGCGAGCTGTGCGGCGCCGACGACCCGTACCTGCTGGCGAACGCGCTGGTCGCCTTCCTCGCGGGCTGAGCTTCCTCGCGGGCGGAGCTTGCTCGCGGGCGGAGCTTGCTCGCGGGCGGAGCTTGCTCGCGGGCGGAGCTTGCTCGCGGGCCGGGCGCGCGGCGTCACGCACCGGCGC
>NZ_JBHZDA010000061.1:10252-45043 GCF_042755665.1 Streptomyces sp. NPDC059142 | reverse complement strand
TGAGCTCCTCTCTCGCTGTGGGCGCGGCGGCGGGGGGGGGGGGGGGCGCGCGCCCCCCCCCCCCCCGCCGGGGGCGCCCCCCCCCCCCCCCCCCCCCGCCACGGGCCCGGTCAGGGCCGCGTCGCCGGAGCGCAGCGCGTTGTCCAGGGCGGCGCCGAGGAGCGGTCCGAGCATCCGGTCGGGGGCGGCGACACCGGCGGCCCTGAGCAGTTCCATGGCCTGCGCCACCAGGGTGACCAGGTGGTTCGCGCCCAGGGCGAGCGCCGCGTGGTAGAGCGGGCGGGACTCCTCCGCGATCCACTCGGGCTCGCCGCCCATCTCGATGACCAGCGCCTCCGCGGCCAGCCGCAGCTCCTCGGGCGCGGTGACCCCGAAGGAGCAGCCGGCCAGCCGCTGGACATCCACGGAGGTGCCGGTGAAGGTCATCGCGGGGTGCAGGGCGAGCGGCAGGGCGCCGGCCCGCAGGGCGGGGTCGAGGACGCGTGTGCCGTACCGCCCCGAGGTGTGGACGAGGAGCTGCCCCGGCCGTACGGCGCCGGTCTCGGCCAGCCCCTCGACCAGACCGGGCAGGGCGTCGTCGGGGACGGTCAGCAGGACCAGCTCGGCGCGGGCCAGCACCTCGGCGGGGGTGACCAGCGGGATGTCGGGGAGCAGGGCGCCCGCCCGCCGTACGGAGGCGTCCGAGACGCCCGAGACGGCGACCGGGCGGTGACCGGCGAGCTGGAGCGCTGCCGCGAGCGCCGGTCCGACGCGGCCGGCGCCGACGACACCGACCGTGAGCCGCGCGGGGCGGTCCCGGGGGTCGAAGGACTCTTGAGCTGATGCGTTCACGCGAGGGCCTTCCGTTCCAGTCCGCAGGGGGTACCGGACGATTTCTCGCCATGCTACGCCAGCGTTTCGCACCACCACCCGAGTTGTCCACAGGCTGTGGGCACTGTCCACAGGCCCGCCACGGCGGGCCCGGGGTGGGCCATCATTCGGTCCATGAACACGATGAGCGGGACGGACGAGGCCGTACGGCTGCGGAGGCTGGACGCGTGGCGGGCGTCCCACCGGGCGTTGGCGCGCCCCGCCATGGATCTGCGGCTGGGCGAGCGGCTGGCGGCCCTGGCGGCGGACGCGGGCGAGGTGCACGGCCCGGACGACCAAGCGGACATGTACGGGGACGGGATCGTCGCCGAGCTGGAGCGGCGGGTGGCCGGGCTGCTCGGTTTCCCGGCCGCCGCGTTCTTCCCGACGGGCACGATGGCGCAGCAGGTGGCGCTGCGGTGCTGGGCCGGGCGTACGGGCAACAGCACGGTGGCGGTGCATCCGCTGGCGCATCCGGAGGTCCATGAGCGGGACGCGCTGTCGGCGGTGAGCGGGCTGCGCACGGTCGGCCCGACGCGGGAGCCCCGGCAGCCGACCGCGGAGGAGATACGGGACCTGGCGGAGCCCTTCGGGACGCTGATGCTGGAGCTGCCGCTGCGGGACGCGGGCTATGTCCTGCCGTCCTGGGACGAGCTGGTCGCCGTCGTGGAGGCGGCGCGCGAGCGGGACGCGGTGGTGCATGTCGACGGCGCGCGTCTGTGGGAGTGCGCCACGCACTTCGGCCGGCCGCTGGCCGAGATCGCGGGCCTGGCGGACAGCGTGTACGTGTCGTTCTACAAGTCCCTGGAGGGGCTGTCGGGGGCGGCGCTGGTGGGCCCCGAGGAGCTGGTGGAGGAGGCGCGCGCCTGGCGCCACCGCTACGGCGGCCAGGTCTTCCAGCAGTTCCCGGCCGCCCTGTCGGCCCTGCTGGGTCTGGAGCGCGAGCTGCCCCGCCTGCCCGCGTACGTGGCGCACGCGCGGCTGGTGGCCGCGGAGCTGGCGCGGGGCCTGGCCGCGTCCCCGGTCCCGTGGTTCCGCGTCCACCCCGAGCCGCCGCACACCCACCAGTTCCGGGTGTGGCTGCCGTACGAGCCCGAGGTGCTGAGCGAGGCGGCGGTGCGGCAGGCCGAGGAGACGGGGGTGACGCTGTTCCGCGCCTGGTACCCGGCGCCCGCGGGCCCGCCGGGCATCGCCTTCACGGAGGTGACCGTGGGGCGGGCGGGTCTGGAGTGGACCGCGCGGGAGGTCCGGGCTGCGGTCGAGGACTTCGTACACCATGTCCAGGCTGAGCAGGAGCGGCAGTTGGACACGCCGGGGTGAAGGGCGGCCGGGCGGCGTGTCACGGGGCGCCGCCCCCGGGTGGCGGACCGCCGGTCCGGGCCGTGCGGTAGGGGTCGCGCAGGTGCTGCCGTACGGCGTCCCTGCGCCCCCCCCCCCGGCGGGGGGGGGCCAGGGACCCCGGGGACAACCCCGGGGGAAGGGGAACGGGGGTGTGGGTGGGCGACCCCCCTATTGAGCACCCGGGGGGGCCCCCCCCCCCCCCGGCGCGCCGGCCCCCCCCCGCGGCCCGGGGGTCGCGGCGCCCCGCCCGGGTCCTCGCCCGGGGTCAGTCGAAGCGGATGTGGCGGAGTCCGACCCGGATCTGCCGCAGCCGGTGGCGCCGCCGTCCGTACGTGTTCGGCGCGAGCCGCAGCCCGGCGGACGCGGCGACCCGGTCCGCGACCTGAGGGAGCGTCAGCCGGTCGGTGCGCAGATGCTCGGCGAACCGCGGCGCGGCCAGCGCCTCCAGGCAGTGGTCCAGTCTCCGGACGGCGAAGCTCTCCCGTTGCAGCCCCCGCCCCCAGCCGCGCTCGGTCAGCCGCCGCAGTACGGTCGCGCGCTCGGCCAGCAGCGCGAAGTGCCGTACGTCGTGGCCGTTCTCGCGCAGCCGGCCCACGATCTCGTCGAAGTAGCCGGGATCGACCAGGGTCATCGGCGCGATCACCGTGCCCGGGTGCTTTCTGAGGGCCAGGTCGAGCATCTGGTACACGCCCTGCCGCCACATGGGCAGATCCTGGAAGTCGTCGCGCAGCGCGGGCGGCAGCATCCGGTGCAGCCCGAAGCCGACGTGCTCCGGGTCGCAGACGACGCTGCCCGGCAGCCGCCGCAGGATCTCGGAGGCGGTCTGGGTCTTGCCGCCGCCGAACGGGCCGTTGAGCCAGAGCAGCATCGCGGTCAGCCGGCTCCTCCGCCCGCCCTGACCAGGCCCGTCTCATACGCGAGGACGACGACCTGGACGCGGTCGCGCAGCCCGAGCTTGGTGAGGATCCGGCCCACGTGTGTCTTCACGGTCGCCTCGGAGAGCACCAGCCGCCCGGCGATCTCCCCGTTCGAGAGTCCCTGCGCGACCAGCATCATGACCTCGCGCTCCCGCTCGGTCAGCCGTCCCAGCTCCTTGTTCTGCGGCTTGTCGCTGCTGGGCAGCATCGGCGCGAAGCGGTCGAGGAGACGGCGGGTCGTGGACGGCGCGACGACCGCGTCACCGCTGTGCACGGCGCGGATCGCGTTCAGCAGCTCGCCCGGGGGCACGTCCTTCAGCATGAAGCCGCTGGCGCCCGCCTTGAGCCCGGAGAACGCGTACTCGTCGAGGTCGAAGGTGGTCAGGATGAGCACCTTCGGCGCGCCGGGCACCCCGCAGATCCTGCGGGTCGCCTCGACACCGTCCAGTCTGGGCATCCGTACGTCCATCAGCACGACGTCGACCTCGGTGGTGCGCAGGTTCTCGATCGCCTCGGCGCCGTCTCCCGCCTCCGCGACGACATCCATGTCCGGTTGCGCGGCCAGCACCATACGGAAGCCGGTCCGCAGCAGCATCTGGTCGTCGACGAGCATCACGCGGATCGACATCGGGGTTCCTTGTCCGGTAGGGGCCATCTGTGGTGCGGAGGGTAGCGGGGCGACGGGAACGGAGGAATGCGTCCCGGGTTCGCCCCGGCAGACCTAACGAAAGACCCTAGGCCGCCTTCAGCGGAAGCAGCGCGCTGATCCGGAAGCCGCCGCCGGGGCGCGGGCCCGCGTCCAGCGTGCCGCCGACCATGCCGACCCGCTCCCGCATGCCGATCATCCCGTGTCCGCGCCCGTCCGCGCCGCCGTCCTCGTAGAGTTCGTGCGCGGCGCCCCGCCCGTCGTCCTCGACGAGCAGGCCGAGCCCGTCGTCGAAGTAGACGAGCCGGACGCTGGCACCGACGTCGGGCCCGCCGTGCTTGCGCGTGTTCGTGAGGGCTTCCTGCACGATGCGGTACGCGGTCAGCTCCACGCCGCTGGGCAGCGGCCTCGGAGTGCCCTCGATCTTGAAGTCCACGGCCAGCCCCGCCTCCCGTACCTTCTCGATCAGATCCTCGATCTGGCCGACGTCGGGCTGCGGAACGTACTCGCCGGTCTCCTTGGTGTCCCCGGTCCGCAGCACGCCCAGCAGCCTGCGCATCTCCGCGAGCGCCTGGCGCCCGGTGGTCGAGATGGTCTCCAGGGCCTGTTTGGCCTGGTCGGGCGCGGCGTCCAGGACATAGGCGGCGCCGTCGGCCTGGACCACCATCACCGACACGTTGTGCGCGACGACATCGTGCAGTTCGCGGGCGATCCTGGCGCGCTCGGCGGCGACCGCCACCTTCGCCTGCGCCTCGCGCTCCTTCTCCAGACGGGTGGCCCGCTCCTCCAACTGCGCGAAGTAGGCGCTGCGGGTCCGCATCGAGTCGCCCAGCACCCAGGCGAGCAGGAACGGCACGGTCAGCACGGCGGTGAAGAAGATCCGGCCCGCGACACCCGCCTCGTCCACCGGCCAGCGGAGCTGCGACAGCGGCGCCGCGAGCACCCCGCCGACCAGCGCGAACCGGGGGCCCCAGCGCGTTCCGCCACGCGCGGCGACGGTGTAGATGACCACCAGCATCGCGAAGTCGGCCGGGCTGACATGCACGTCCAGCGCGAGCTGTACGACGCCCACGGCCGCCACCAGCAGCAGCATGTACTCGGGCAGATGGCGCCGCAGCGCCACCGCCACGCACAGCGGGACGGTCAGGGCGATCGCGATCAGCCGTGGTTCAACGCCGGTGTTCTCCTGGACCGCCCACAACAGCGAGATCCCGAAGAGCAGGACAGCCCAGAAGCTGTCGACGCCCGTCGGGTGTCGTCGGAGAAAGTCATAGAAGCGCTGCACGTAACCCAGCGTAGGGAAGCGGATAAGCCGGAGGGTCAACCGGAGGATCGATCCGGTCGGCGGAAGCCTACTCCCCAAGGTGGAGACTGGGGGCCGTGACGGATGACGTGACGGGTGAGACGTGTAAGTCGCGGGAGACGTGGAGCGGCGGGCCCGGTTCCGGGCCGGTGAGCTGGCGTACGGCGGCGGAGGCCGCGCTGTACGGCCCCGGCGGCTTCTATCTGCGCCCCGAGGGCCCAGCGGGCCACTTCCGTACCTCGGTGCACGCCTCCCCGCTCTTCGCCGGGGCCGTCGCCCGGCTGCTGGTGCGGACCGCGCGGCTGCTCGGCCGTGACGAGGTGGCGCTCGTCGATGTCGGCGCGGGCCGGGGCGAGCTGCTGACCGGTGTGCTGGCGGCGGTTCCCGAGGGGCTGACGGTGCACCCGTACGCCGTGGAACGCGCCCCGCGCCCGCCGGGGCTCGACCCGCGCGTGGAGTGGTGCGCGGAGCCGCCCGCCGGGACGGTCGGGCTGCTCTTCGCGAACGAGTGGCTGGACAACGTGCCGCTCGACATCGCCGAGACCGATGCCGAGGGGGTCGTACGGTACGTCCTCGTACGGCCCGACGGCTCCGAGGAGCTGGGCGGCCCCGTCGAGGGCGCCGACGCGCGGTGGCTCGACCGCTGGTGGCCGCCGGCCGGGCCCGGCACCCGGGCGGAGATCGGCCGCCCGCGCGACGAGGCGTGGGCGGCGGCGGTCTCCACGCTGGAGCGGGGGCTCGCGGTCGCCGTGGACTACGCGCACGTACGGGACGCCCGGCCGCCGTTCGGCACGCTCACCGGTTTCCGGGCGGGCCGGGAGGTGGCCCCCGTACCGGACGGGACCCGCGATCTCACCGCGCATGTGGCACTGGACGCGTGCGCGGACGCCTGCCCGCTGCCCGGCGCCGAGCTGCTGGGCCAGCGCGAGGCGCTGCACCGGCTGGGCGTGCGCGGGGCGCGCCCGCCGCTCGCGCTGGCGTCCTCGGACCCGGCGGCGTACGTACGGGCGCTCGCGGCGGCCGGTGAGGCGGCGGAGCTGACGGCGCGCGGCGGTCTCGGCGACTTCGGCTGGCTGACGCAGCCGGCCGGGATCCCCCCGGGAGCGCTGTGGGAGCCGGGGGAGCCGTGAGAGCCACGAGAGCCGGGGGAACTGCGGGAACGCCGAGACCTCTGACGCGGAGGACGGCGAAGGGGGTTCGCGGGCCGTCCGCGCGTCTCTGAGAGACTGTCGCCCATGACGGAGACCACCCGGACGACGGTCGGCATCGGCGGCGCGGCGGAGAGCACCGACATGGTGCTCAACATCGGTCCGCAGCACCCCTCCACCCATGGGGTGCTCCGGCTGCGCCTGGTGCTCGACGGCGAGGTGATCCGGCAGGCCGAGCCGGTGATCGGCTATATGCACCGGGGCGCGGAGAAGCTGTTCGAGGCGCGCGACTACCGGCAGATCGTGATGCTCGCCAACCGCCACGACTGGCTGTCGGCGTTCTCCAACGAGCTGGGTGTAGTGATGGCCGTCGAGCGGATGCTCGGCATGGAGGTCCCCGAGCGGGCCGTCTGGCTCAGGACGCTGCTCGCCGAGTTGAACCGGGTCCTCAACCATCTGATGTTCCTCGGCTCGTACCCCCTCGAACTGGGCGGGATCACCCCGATGTTCCACGCGTTCCGGGAGCGCGAGGAGCTTCAGGCCGTGATGGAGGAGGTCTCCGGCGGCCGGATGCACTACATGTTCAACCGGGTCGGCGGCCTCAAGGAGGATCTGCCCGCGGGGTGGCTGGGCCGGGCCCGGCACGCGATCGCCGATGTGCGCTCGCGGATGGACGTGTACGACCGGCTGGTCCTCGGCAACGAGATCTTCCGGGGGCGTACGCGCGGCGTCGGGGCGCTGTCACGGGAGGCGGTCCACGCGTACGGGGTGTCGGGGCCGATCGCCCGCGCCTCCGGGGTCGACTTCGACCTGCGGCGCGACGAGCCGTACCTCGCGTACGGCGAGCTGGCGGACGTGCTCACGGTGGTGACCCGCGAGGACGGCGACTGTCTGGCCCGCTTCGAGTGCCTGCTGGAGCAGACGCACAACGCGCTCGCGCTGGCGGACGCCTGTCTGGACCGGATCGTGGATCTGCCGCCGGGGCCGGTCAACCAGCGGCTGCCCAAGGTGCTGAAGGCGCCGGAGGGGCACACGTACGCCTGGACGGAGAACCCGCTCGGCATCAACGGCTACTACCTGGTGTCGAAGGGCGAGAAGACGCCGTACCGGCTGAAGCTCCGCTCCGCCTCGTACAACAACATCCAGGCGCTGACCGAGCTGCTGCCCGGGACGCAGGTCGCCGACATGGTGTCGATCCTGGGGTCGCTGTTCTTCGTCGTCGGCGACATCGACAAGTAGCCCGGCCCGTGCGCCGGTTCGGGGGCCTGCCCGAACCGGCCCACGAGGCGCGGCGTCCGGCTTCCGGGCTTCCGGCTTCCGGCGTTACGAGCTGATCGCGCCGCGCAGCTCACCGAGGGGAAGCTGCTCCGTCTCGTCGTGCGCGGTCAGGTCGATGACCTGGCCGATCCCCCGCTCGTCGGCCCTGCGCCGCTCGGCGAGCGCCTCCTCGCCCACGACGTCGGCAAGGTCCTCACGCGCCACACGCGCCAGCCGGTCCAGGGGTACGGGCGCGGCGGCGGCCGGAGCCGGCCGCGTCTCCGCCGTGTTCGCCGGGGCGGTCGGGGCGGTCGGGGTCACAGGAGCCGCCTCGTCCCGGGGGCCGGGGGCGCTCTCCGGGCCGTCGGGTGCGCCGCCGTGCTGGGCGGCGTCGCCGGGCTCCGGGAGATGGGCGCACTGGGCGCCGAAGAAGTCGAAGCCGCCCTCGGGGCGGCGTCCCGGCCGGCCCGCCGGGGAGTACGGGACGATCGCGGACGCGATCGGCACAGGGGGCGCGGTCGGGGCGGAGGAGGCGGACGACGGGCGGCTGTGCTGCTCCGCGCCGACGGCCGCCGCGTGCTTCCCCTGCGGTTCCTCCGCCTCCGTCGCCCGCTCCGCGAGATCGCGGGCGCGGGCGGCCTCGACGGTCCGCTTCACCTGCTGGGCCACGCCGTTGCGCGTCAGCTCGTCCAGGGCGCGCGCCGCTCCGACGTACGCGTCCTTGACCGGGCCGGCGCTCGCGGCGGTCAGCGCCTTGGGCTCGGCCGCCGCCTCCAGGGCGAGCTGACGCCGCCCCTCCAGCGCGGTCGCCCGCTCGGTCTCCGCCGTGGCGTACCGGCGCAGCAGCGCGGCGTGCTCGCCGCGCAGGCCCGCGAGTTCGATCCGCTTGGAGCGGAGTTTGGCGTCCAGCTTGGCGCGCAGTTCGCGCGACTCCTCGACGTCCGCCTCCAGTTCGGCGATACGTTCCTCGGTCTTCCAGTGGTCGCTCTCCCGGCCGCGGGTCAGCTCGGCGACCCGGCGGCCCGCGTTCCGGTCCCAGCTCCGCATGAAGACGGCGCCGCTGACCGCGGCGGCGGCGGTCGCGGCGATCAGTCCTCGGAGCACCAGGGGATCCGCGAGCAGCCAGGAGCCCGCAGCGCAGAGAACCGCGGCTCCGGCGACCGCCGTCGGCGGCAGAAGCTTGTGGAGGGGTGGGGAATGGCGGTGGCGTCCACGTGGCATGGCCTGAAATTTACCGTGCGTGGACGCCGATTGGGGAACCGGTCGGACAATCTTTCCCGGCCTGTTGTCGTCTCCCCTCCCCCATCCCTCCCGTCCGCCCGCTGTTTCCGCTACAGAACTCCGTTTTGCCTGCGGCGACTTACCGTCCGCTTACCGTTCACGCGCCGCTCTCCGGCTACTTCTTGACCAGACCTTTGGACTCCAGATACTCCTTGGCCACGTCCTCGGGCTTGGCGCGCTCGGCGTCGACCTTGAGGTTCAACTGCGCGAGATCCGCGGTCGTCAGGGTGTCCGTCAGCTTGCCGAGGGCATCCGCTATCTCCTGCGAACCGGCGTCCTTGGCATTGACCACCGGCAGTACGTTGTCCGCGTTCTGGAGCTTCTTGTCGTCCTCCAGCACCACCAGTCCGTAACTGTCGAGCGTGCCGTCGGTGGTGGAGCTGAGGGCCATCTGGTCCACGCCGTCCTTGACCGCCTGCTTGGACTGCGGCGTACCGACTCCCTTGGGGTCGATGCCCGCTACATCAATACCGTAGGTCTTCTTGAGACCCGGGGCGCAGAAGGGCCGCACCTCGCACTCGTCGCCTGCCGCGATCTTGACTTTGATCTTGGATTTTCCAAGATCGGAAAGCGTCTTGAGGTTGTTCTTGTCGGCGAATTCCTTGCTGACGGCGAAGGCATTCTGGTCGACGGCCTGCCCGGCGGGCAGCACCTTCAGCCCGCGCGGCTCGGCGAGCTTCTTCAGCTCCGCGACCGTGGCGGCGGCGTCGCTGGACGCGAGGGGCTTCTCCTGCGCCGCCTTCGCCCCGTTGACCTTGGCGTTGAGGAACTCGGTGATCGTCGCGGCGTACTCGGGCACCACGTCGATCTCGCCCTTCTCCAAGGACGGTTCGTACAGCTCACGGTTCTTCACGGTCGTCACGGACGTGGAGTACCCGGCGCCGCCCAGCACCTGGGCGTACAGCTCCGCCAGCACCTTGGACTCCGTGAAGGCCGCGGCGCCGACGACGAGCGAGCCCTTCCCGCCCGATCCGGACGCCGCGCCGGAACCGGAGTCGGCACCGCTCTTGTTCTTCTCCAGGCTGTCGCCGCCGCACGCGGCGAGCGACACGCTCAGCGCCGCCACCGCGAGTACCGCGCCCGCGAAACGCGAGGTCTTGCTCATGATGTCCACTCTCCAAAGAAGCAGAAAAAGCTGTCGTGATCACACGGGTCGTCGTCGGGCACTCGTCGTCGGGCACTCGTCGTGGGTACTCGTCGTGGGTACTTGTCCTGGGCGCTCGCTGTCGGGCGCTCGCTGTCACACGGTCGTCTTCACCCGGTCGTCCGTCGTCGCACGGTCGGTCGTGCGGGCGCCGGGCCCCTCGTCGTCGGCGACCACCCCGGCGAGGGACGGCGCCGGGTCGATCACCCGGTCCAGCGCCACCAGCGCGCCCTCGACGAGCAGCGCCAGGAGCGCGACGAGCAGCGCGCCCGCGACCACCTGCCCGGTGTCGTACGTGTTGAACCCCGCGGTGATGATCCGGCCCAGCCCGCCCTGGCCCACCATCGCCGCGATGGTGGCGGTGGCCACCACCTGCACGGCGGCCGACCGCAGCCCGGTCATGATCATCGGGTAGGCCAGGGGCAGTTCCACCCGGACGAAGACCTGGCGCCCGGACATCCCCATGCCCCGAGCCGCCTCCACCACCGCGGGGTCCACCCCGCGCATGCCCACATAGGCGTTGGTCAGCAGGGGCGGCACCGCGAAGAGCACCAGCGCGATGATCGTGGGCACCGAGCCGGAGTTGCGCAGCGGCGAGACCATGAAGAGCGCGAGCACCGCGAAGACGGGAACCGCCCGCCCCACGTTGGAGATGTTGATCGCGAGCGCGCCGCCCCTGCCGATGTGCCCCAGGAAGAGCGCCAGGGGCAGGGCTATCGCGCAGGCGAGCGCCATCGAGACGCCGCTGACGAGGATGTGCTCCTCCAGCCGCTGCCACACCCCGCCGTCGCCGGACCAGTTGGCCCCCGTCGTCAGCCAGCCCCACGCGTCCCCGAGGAACCCCATGCTCACCCCACCGCCTTCGCCGCGCGCGTCCGTATGCGGGTCCAGGGCGTCAGCGCGCGCTGGACCCCGAGCAGCAGCAGATCGGCCAGGACGGCCAGCAGCACGCACAGCACCGACGCCGTCAGCACCTGCGCCTTGAAGAAGCTCTGCAACGCGTCGTCGATGAGATTGCCGAGCCCGCCGCGCCCCACGATCGAACCGACCGTCGTCAGCGCGACCGTCGACACCGTGGCGATCCGCAGGCCGGCCATGAGCGCGGGCAGCGCGAGCGGCAGCTCGACCTCCCAGAGCAGCCGCCCCGGCCCGTACCCCATCCCTCGGGCGGCCTCCCGGGCCTCTTCCGGCACCGACGCCAGTCCCGCCATGATGTTCCGTACGAGAATGGTCAGCGAATAGAGCACGAGACCCGTGATCACCAGACCGGCGGAGAGTCCGAAGACCGGCAGGAGCAGCGAGAACATCGCGAGCGAGGGAATCGTGTAGAGCAGGGTCGTCAGGCCCAGTACGGGGGCGGTGAATGCGGGCCTGCTCCGCGCGAGCAGCGCGAGCGGAAATGCGACCAGCAGTCCTATGGCGACCGAGACCACCGTGATCCACACGTGCTGGACCGTGGCGTCGATCAACTCCTGGCTACGGGAGCGGAGATATTCCCCGCAGATCCAGTCGTTCGCCGCCAGGCATCCTTGCGTACCCATCCACCCCCGCCTCCCCCGTCCGGCCGCGCGCACACGCGTCGGCCTCCACAACCTCCTGCTCCGGCGACCCTATCCCCGACCTCTGACATTCGCGGAAGCCCGCCACATTCCAGCAACATTGCCTTCACACAACGCGCCGCACAATGGGGAACCATGATCCGATTCGAGCATGTCACCAAGCGGTACCCGGACGGCACCACCGCTGTGGACGACCTCTCCTTCGAGGTCTCCGAGGGCGAACTGGTCACGCTCGTCGGACCTTCCGGCTGTGGCAAGACCACCACCATGAAAATGGTCAACCGCCTCATCGAACCGTCCGAGGGACGCATATTCCTCGACGGGGACGACATATCCGCGATCGACCCGGTCAGCCTCCGGCGCCGTATCGGCTATGTCATCCAGCAGGTCGGCCTCTTCCCGCACAAGACGGTCCTGGAGAACACCGCGACCGTCCCGCATCTCCTCGGCTGGCAGCGCGCCAAGGGCCGGGCGCGCGCCGCGGAACTCCTCGATCTGGTCGGTCTGGACCCGTCCGTCTACGGCGACCGCTACCCCGAGCAGCTCTCCGGCGGCCAGCGCCAGCGCGTCGGGGTGGCCCGCGCCCTCGCCGCCGACCCGCCCGTCCTGCTGATGGACGAGCCGTTCGGCGCGGTCGACCCCGTCGTGCGCGACCACCTCCAGAGCGAGTTCCTCAGGCTCCAGGCGGCCGTGCGCAAGACCGTGCTCTTCGTCACGCACGACATCGAGGAGGCCGTCCGGCTCGGCGACCGTATCGCCGTGTACGGGAACGGCAGGATCGAGCAGTTCGACGCCCCCGCGGCGGTGCTCGGCGCCCCGGCCACCCCGTACGTCGCGGACTTCGTCGGCGCGGACCGCGGCCTGAAGCGGCTCTCCGTCACCCCCATCGAGGAGGGCGACCTCGAACAGCCGCCCGTCGTCCATCTCGACGACCCGCTCCCGCGCGCCGCGGCGAAGCTCACCAAGGAGGGCGCGCGCTGGGCCGTCGTCCTGGACTCCGACGACAATCTGCACGGCTGGCTCTCCGCCGACCGGGCCGCCGCGGGCGGGGCGGGGGCGGGCACCGTACGGGAGCACGCGCGCCGGATGGAGGCGTGGCTGCCGGTCGGCGCCTCGCTCAAGCAGGCGTTCGCCACGATGCTCCAGCACGACGCCGGCTGGATAGCGGTCATCGACCGGGAGGAGACGGGCCGGTTCCTCGGCGTCCTCACCCCGGCGCGGCTGCACGAGGCGCTGCGCCGGTCGATCGACGCGGACGCGCAGGCCATCGCCCGCACGGACGTGGAGCTGGAGACGGTCAGCAAGCTCGTCGCCCCCTGAGCGCCCGAGCGCCTCGCGTGGCCGGGCGCCCCGTGTGGCCGGGCACCCCGGACGTCCGGGCCGGCTCAGTTCGCGCTGAGCCGGCCCGACATCCACTCCAGGGCCGGCGGGATCTCCCGGCGCCAGGTGTTGAAGTTGTGCGCGCCGCTCTGAAGGATGATCGACGACACCTCCGAGGGCGCCTTGACCTTCTGGATGAACGCCTCGGTGGACTTGAGGTTCCGCTCGCCCTTCCTGGAGCTGGTGACGAGCAGCGACGACTCGCCCTGCCGCCCGTGGTCCAGGCTCCACAGCAGGTCGGCGCGGTTGCGCAGGTTCTGGTCGCCGTGGAAGAGGTCACCGGTCGTCGGGTCCTCCGCGGCCTTGTAGTACGCGGAGAGCCCGGCGCCCGCCGCGTACCGCTCCGAGTGGTGCATGGCGATCTTCAGGGCGCAGTAACCGCCGGTGGAGTTGCCGATGATGCCCCAGTTACGGGGCGCGGTCTTGACCCGGTACGTCTTCGACACGGCCAGCGGCAGGTCCTTGCCGAGGAACGTCTCGGTCTGCGGGCCGCCCGGGACGTCCACGCACTCGGTGTCGCGCGGCGGCGCCACCGTGGGCCGCAGCATCACCAGGATCATCGGCTGCATCTTCCCGCCGCGGGCGAGCTTCCAGGCGGTCGACGGGTAGTTCAGGCCCTTGATCAGGTTCTCGGCCACGCCCGGGTAGCCGGTGAGCACCACGGCGGCCGGGAAGGTCTGCCGCGCGAACTGCGGCTGGAAGTACTCGGGCGGCAGATAGACGTACGCCGTGGAGTCGATCCCCGAGCTCTCCCCCGCGACGGCCACCTTCTGGATCTGCCCGGCCGTCGTCGGCCGGCTCCCTCCGGGGACGGCCGTGCGCTGCGTGTCCATGACCGTCACGTGCTTGCCGTCCGCCGCCGCCGGGCCGACCACGGAACCCAGCTCCTGCTCCTGGCCGAAGAGGTCGCCCCAGGTGCCGTAGAAGAGGAAGTACTGGTTGGCCACCAGGCCCACCGCGGCGAAGATCGCCACCTGGGTGGCGAACGTGAGGCCGATCCTGCCGAGCACGGCCCGCGCGGAACGGCGCGAGAGCCGCGGCCAGAGCCAGATGGTCGCGACGAACAGGAGAAGGGCGAGCAGAACGGCCAAGGCCAGGACTTTACGACTGGTGAGACCCATGTCGACCGAGCTTTCTTCCGTGAGATTTTCCCAGATGCAGAGGAACCCGTCCCCCGAAAGCCCCGTCCTAGAGAGCGCAAAATGTCCGGCCCGCGAAGAAGCAGCGGACTCGGGCACTCACTCTCTCGCGGAGCCACGGGAAGCGATGTCTGTGACGCTAGATGGGGATAAATCAGGATCGGTTCCGGAAGGGACGGGGCAGTCCCCCGGAACGCACTCCAACGGGTCACCGCGCGCCACCCGGTCACCGCATCCCGCCGAATCGCCCCGTTCCGGCGGGTCACCGCGGTCCGGCGGGTCACTCCGGTCCGACGGGTCACCGCGGGCCGGCGGTTCGACGCGTTCCGGCGGTTCGACCCGGGCCGACCGGCCGGCGCGTTCCGACGGGCCGGCGCAGCGGCCCCCGTCCGCGGTGCGCCGCCTGCTCCGCGGTCCGCGCCCCGAGTCGGTCCCCTCGCTCGTCGGTACGGCCTGCGCCCTCATCGGGCTCGTCGACATCGCCGCCGGCGTCTTCCCGCGCTTCCGCAACAGCCGGATGCACTCCTTCGCCGAGGTGCTGCCCGGGGCGCTCGGACCCTTCGCCGCCGCGCTCTCACTGAGCGCCGGCGTACTCCTGCTGCTGCTCGCGCACGGGCTCAAACGGCGCAAGCGCCGGGCGTGGCGGGCCGCGGTGTTCCTGCTGCCGGCCGGCACCGTGGCGCAGTTCGCCTACCGCCACTCGGTCATCGGCGCCCTGCTCTCGCTGGGCCTGCTCGCCCTTCTCGTACACCACCGGGGGGAGTTCGCGGCCCTGCCCGACCCGCGCAGCCGCTGGCGGGCACTGGCCAACTTCGTCCTCATGGGGGCGGGCTCCATCGGGCTCGGCCTGGTCATCGTCAGCGTCCACCCGCACCGGACCATCGGTAACCCCGGCCTGTCCGAACGGCTCGAACACGTGCTGTACGGCCTGTTCGGCTTCGACGGTCCCATCGACTACAGGGGGATGGTCAGCGGCACCGTCGGCTACTCCCTCGGCTCGCTCGGTCTGCTCACCGCGCTCACCACCGTCTACCTCGCCTTCCGCCCCGAGCACCCGGTCGCGCGCCTCACCGAGGACGACGAGAAGCGGCTGCGCGCCCTGCTCGAACGGCACGGCGGCCGCGACTCCCTGGGCCACTTCGCGCTCCGCCGCGACAAGGGCGTGGTCTTCTCCCCCAGCGGCAAGGCGGCCATCTGCTACCGCGTCGTCTCCGGGGTGATGCTCGCCAGCGGCGACCCCATCGGTGACGTGGAGGCGTGGCCCGGCGCCATCGAACGCTTCATGGACGAGGCGAAGGCCCACTCCTGGACCCCCGCCGTGATGGGGTGCGGCGAGACCGGCGGCGAGGTCTGGACCCGCGAGACCGGGCTCGACGCGCTGGAGCTGGGCGACGAAGCGGTGGTGGACGTGCCGGATTTCTCCTTGCGCGGCCGCGCGATGCGCAACGTACGCCAGATGGTGACGCGCATCGAGCGTGCCGGCTACGAGACCCGCGTACGGCGCGTCCGTGACCTCTCCGAGGGCGAGCTGGCCCGGATCCGCGCCGCCGCCGACGACTGGCGCGGTACGGACACGGAGCGCGGCTTCTCCATGGCGCTCGGCCGGATCGGCGACCCCGCCGACGGCGACTCCGTGATCGCCACCGCGCACAAGCCGGGCGAGGACGGACCGGGCGGGCCGGGCCCGTACGGCGACCTGAAGGCCGTCCTCCACTTCGTGCCGTGGGGGACGGACGGGATGTCCCTGGACCTGATGCGCCGCGACCGCGCCGCCGACCCGGGCATGAACGAACTGCTGATCGTCGCCGCGCTGCACGCCGCGCCCGCGCTCGGGGTGGTGCGGGTCTCGCTCAACTTCGCGATGTTCCGCTCGGCGCTCGCCCGCGGCGAGCGGCTGGGCGCGGGCCCCGTGCTGCGCGGCTGGCGCGGTCTGCTGGTCTTCCTCTCGCGCTGGTTCCAGATCGAGTCGCTGTACCGCTTCAACGCCAAGTTCCAGCCCCGCTGGGAGCCGCGTTACGTGGTCTTCCGCTCCACCGGCGACCTGCCGCGGATCGGCTTCGCCGCGATGCAGGCGGAGGGCTTCGTCACCCTGTCGCTCCCGCGCCCCCTGCGCCGCCTGACCCGCACCCGCCACGACGACCGCGCCACCCCCGCCACCGCCCCGTCCGACCCCGGGGTCCGCACGGCGTAGGACGGCGGTCCGGGCCTTCCCCACCAGGTCCGCGGATCGGCAGAACGCCTAGGGTGGGGCATATGAGTACGTTGCGTGGGCGGGGCACGGTGCAGGGGCTGCCGGGGTGGGACCGGTGTGCGGTCATGGGGGTCGTCAACGTGACGCCCGACTCCTTCTCCGACGGCGGTCGCTGGTTCGACACCACCGCCGCCGTCAAACGCGGCCTCGACCTCGTCGGCGCGGGCGCCCGCCTGGGGGACGGGGGGGGGGGAGTGTGCCGGGGGCGGCGCGGGGCGCGGGGATACCACCCCCCCCCCCCCGAAACCCGCGCCCGCGACCTCGCCGGCGGGGGGCCCCACGGGGGGGACGTCGGCGGCGCGCCGCCCCGGCCCGGCGCGCGCGGGGTCGACGAGGACGAGGAGCTGCGGCGTGTCGTCCCCGTCGTGCGCGATCTGGCCTCCGAGGGCGTCACCGTCTCCGTCGACACCATGCGCGCCCGCGTCGCCGAGCAGGCCGTCGCCGCCGGCGCGGCCCTGGTCAACGATGTCAGCGGCGGGCTCGCCGACCCGGCGATGGTGCCCGCCGTGGCCGCCGCGGAGGTGCCGTTCGTCGTGATGCACTGGCGCGGCTTCAGCCAGAGCATGAACAGCCGCGCGGTCTACACGGATGTCGTCGCCGAGGTGGTGGCGGAGCTGCGCGACCGGATGGACGCCGTGATCGCCGGCGGTCTCGCCCCCGAGCGCCTGGTCGTCGACCCCGGTCTCGGCTTCGCCAAGCAGGCCGAACACGACCTGGCGCTCCTCGCGCACCTCCCCGAGCTGCGTTCCCTCGGCCGGCCGCTGCTGGTCGCCGCCTCCCGGAAACGGTTCCTCGGCCATGTCCTCGCGGGCGGCGAGAGCTCCCCGCCGCCCGCCCGCGAGCGCGACGCGGCCACGGCGGCGGTCTCCGCGATAGCCGCCCACCAGGGCGCCTGGGCGGTCCGGGTCCACGAGGTACGGGCCACGGCCGACGCGGTACGGGTGGCACGCGCCGTCGAGGGCGCCCACGGCCCCGCCGGGGACGCCCGGTGACCGCCCGGATGGAGAGCGGCGCGCCGGACGACAGCGGGCTGACGGAGCGCGAACGGGTCGAGCGGGCCAACACCGCCTTCTACGAGGCGATGGAGCGCGGCGATCTGGAGGCCCTGTCGGGGCTCTGGCTGGACGGCGAGGACTCCGGCGTCTCCTGCGTCCACCCGGGCTGGCCGGTGCTGAGCGGACGCGGCGACGTGCTGCGCTCGTACGCCCTGATCATGGCGCACACCGAGTACATCCAGTTCTTCCTGACCGATGTCGCGGTCTCCGTGAACGCCGACACCGCCGTGGTGACCTGCACCGAGAACATCCTCAGCGGGGGCCCCGCCGAGTCGGCCGGTGAGCTGGGGCCGCTGGTCGGGCAGCTCGTCGTCGCGACGAACGTGTTCCGGCGCACGCCGGAGGGGTGGAAGGTCTGGTCGCACCACGGTTCCCCCGTACTGACCGAAACAGGCGAGGAGGACGGGGAGGCGGACGACGTACCCCCCACGTGAGCGGGTAACCGCCCGGTATGGATTGGCGGCGGGAAACGGCGGGTAGGGGCGGCTACCAGTCGTGCGGCGCCCCACCCGTCACCCCCGCGGGACGGCACTGTCGGTGCCCGCGGGTAGATTCAAACGTGGGCACCGAGCCGCCCCCGCTCGCGACCGTGTGCCCCGACGACAAACGAAGCAGGAGTGATTCGCGTGGATCGTGTCGCGCTGCGCGGCCTCAAGGCCCGTGGGCACCATGGCGTCTTCCCCCGGGAGCGCGAAGAGGGCCAGACCTTCATCGTGGACCTGGTGCTCGGCCTCGACACCCGGGCGGCGGCGGCCGACGACGACCTGGCGAAGACCGTCCACTACGGCATCGTGGCGGAGGAGGTCGTGGGGGTCGTCCAGGGAGAGCCCGTCAATCTGATCGAGACGCTGGCGGAGCGCATCGCCAGGAGCTGCCTGAAACACGACGGCGTCCAGGAGGTCGAGGTCGTCGTGCACAAACCGGACGCCCCGATCACCGTGCCCTTCGACGACGTGACCATCACCATCACCCGGAGCCGAGTATGAGTCTGTTTTCCTCGAACGGGCCGCAGAGCGACCCCACGGTCCAGCCGGTGCCCGCCTCCGTGGTCGCCCAGGTGGACGCCGCGGACAGCACCCTGTCCAACCCGCAGCGCGCCGTGGTCGCCCTCGGCTCCAACCTCGGGAACCGGCTGGAGACGATCCAGGGCGCCATCGACGCCCTGGAGGACACCCCGGGCGTCCGGGTCAAAGCGGTCTCCCCGGTGTACGAGACGGAGCCCTGGGGCGTCGACCCCGGCACACAGCCGTCGTACTTCAACGCGGTGGTGGTCATCAGGACGACGCTGCCGCCTTCCTCGCTGCTGGAGCGCGGCCAGGCCATCGAGGAAGCCTTCGACCGGGTCCGTGACGAGCGCTGGGGGCCGCGCACGATCGACGTGGACATCCTGGCGTACGCGGACGTCGTCTCGGACGACCCGCAGCTCACCCTGCCGCACCCCCGCGCCCATGAGCGCGCCTTCGTCCTCGCCCCGTGGCACGACGTGGACCCGGAGGCACGGGTCCCGGGCCGCGGTCCGGTGGCGGAGCTGCTGACCGACGTCGGCCAGGACGGTGTGCAGCCCCGGTCCGACCTGGAACTGCGCCTGCCCGAATAGTCGTTAGGCTCTGCGGATCGGTACGGCGAGGTGTGAAGGGCGGCTTACTCGGTGAAGCAGTTGCGGATCGGCGTCCTCGCCGGCCTGTTCGTGGTGGCCGGCGTGCTCTCCTGGGCCGCCGCCCGCCTCTGGGACGCGTTCGGGACCCTGCCGAGCGTCCCGCTCGCGGCGCCCATCGTGCTCGCCGCGATCGCCGCGGTCCTCGCCGCGACGGCCCTGTCGCGGGGGGGCGCGCGCCCGCGCCCCCCCGCGGGGCCCGCGCCCCCGCCCCAGTTCGGGGGGCCCCCTCCCTCGACCGCCGGCCCGCCCCCCCGCCCCGGCGCCCAGGGCGTGGACCCGCTGATGGCGGCGCGCGCCGTGGTCTTCGGCCAGGCGAGCGCGCTGGTCGCCGCCCTGGTCTCCGGCATGTACGGCGGTACGGGGGTCTTCCTGCTCGGCTCCCTCGACATCCCCGCCCGCCGTGACCAGGCCATCTACGCGGGCTTCTCGGTGCTGGCGGGCATCGCGGTGATCGTCGCGGCGTTCTTCCTGGAGCGGGTCTGCAAGCTCCCCGAGGACGGCGACGACCCCAAGAACGGCGCGGCCCCGGCCGGCCCCGCCGCCTGACCTCTGCACCACCCCACCCGCCCCCTGTCGCCGTGAGCGGCCGACGGGCGGGCCTGTCCCGGGTCCGTCCGGGGTCCCGGTTCCGTCCGGGCGCTCAGCGGGCCAGGATCAGGCCCATCGCCTCCGCGCGGGTCGCCGGGTCGCGGAGCTGGCCCCGTACCGCCGAGGTGATGGTCTTCGCCCCGGGCTTGCGCACCCCGCGCATCGACATGCACATGTGCTCGCACTCGACGACCACGATCACCCCGCGCGGCTCCAGGATCTCCATCACGGACTCGGCGATCTGCGTCGTCAGCCGCTCCTGGACCTGCGGCCTGCGGGCGAAGACGTCCACGAGCCGGGCCAGCTTCGACAGCCCGGTGATCTTGCCATCGGTGGAGGGGATGTAGCCGACGTGCGCGACCCCGACGAACGGCACGAGGTGGTGCTCACAGGTCGAGGTCACTTCGATGTCCTTCACCATGACCATCTCGTCATGGCCCAGGTCGAACGTCGTGGTCAGCACATCCTCCGGGTTCTGCCACAGCCCGGCGAATATCTCCTTGTACGCGCGTGCCACCCGGCCCGGCGTCGCCCGCAGCCCCTCGCGGTCCGGGTCCTCCCCGACCGCGATCAGCAGCTCGCGCACGGCATTCTCGGCCCGCTTCTCGTCGAATTCGCGGATGGGGCTCTCCCCGTCCAGCGTCACCGGGTCGGTCATGTGTGCCTCGTTCCTGTGCCGTTCTCGTGTGCGGACATACGGATGCCGCGCCCCCCAGGCTAAAACCTGGGCGACGCGGCATCCATTCCGGGCCCTCGGAGGGGACCCGGCCCGCTGTCAGCTCTCCGGGCGGTCCTCGGGAAGCGCCTCGGTGGGCGTCTCGCCGGAGGTCACGGAGGGGAGCCCGCCGTTGGCGCCGGCGGCACCGTTGGTGAGCGCCAGCTCCTTGGGCGAGAGCACCGGCGGACGCGTCGACGGGGTACGCCGGGACGAGCCGGTCCACGCCGGACGGGACGGGCGCTTCACGATGGTCGAGAAGATCTCCGCGATCTGTTCCTTGTTGAGCGTCTCCTTCTCCAGGAGCGCCAGGACCAGATTGTCGAGTACGTCACGGTTCTCGACGAGGATCTCCCACGCCTCGTTGTGCGCGGTCTCGATGAGCTTCTTGACCTCTTCGTCGACCAGCGCCGCGACCTCTTCCGAGTAGTCGCGCTGGTGCGCCATCTCCCGGCCGAGGAACGGTTCGGTGTTGTCGCCGCCGAACTTGATCGCGCCGAGCCGCTCGGTCATGCCGTACTGCGTGACCATGGCCCGCGCCGTGGCCGTGGCCTTCTCGATGTCGTTGGCCGCGCCGGTGGTCGGGTCGTGGAAGACCAGCTCCTCCGCCGCGCGTCCGCCCATCATGTAGGCGAGCTGGTCGAGCATCTCGTTGCGCGTGGTCGAGTACTTGTCCTCGTCGGGCAGGACCATGGTGTAACCCAGGGCCCGGCCGCGGGACAGGATCGTGATCTTGTGCACCGGGTCGGAGTTCGGAGACGCCGCGGCGACCAGGGCGTGACCGCCCTCGTGGTACGCGGTGATCTTCTTTTCCTTCTCGGACATGATCCGGGTCCGCTTCTGCGGGCCCGCCACGACGCGGTCGATCGCCTCGTCCAGGGCGTGGTTGTCGACGAGCTTCCCGTCACCGCGCGCCGTCAGGAGCGCGGCCTCGTTCAGCACGTTCGCCAGGTCGGCACCGGTGAAGCCGGGCGTACGACGGGCGACAGCGCCCAGATCGACGTCCGGGGCGACCGGCTTGCCCTTCTGGTGGACCTTGAGGATCTCCAGACGGCCCTGCATGTCCGGACGGTCGACGGCGATCTGGCGGTCGAACCGGCCCGGGCGCAGCAGCGCCGGGTCGAGGATGTCCGGCCGGTTGGTGGCGGCGATCAGGATGACGCCGCCCTTCACGTCGAAGCCGTCCATCTCCACCAGGAGCTGGTTCAGCGTCTGCTCGCGCTCGTCGTGCCCGCCGCCGAGGCCCGCGCCGCGGTGCCGGCCGACGGCGTCGATCTCGTCCACGAAGACGATCGCCGGGGCGTTCGCCTTGGCCTGCTCGAAGAGGTCACGTACCCGGGAGGCACCGACACCGACGAACATCTCGACGAAGTCGGAGCCCGAGATCGAGTAGAACGGCACCCCGGCCTCGCCCGCGACGGCACGCGCCAGCAGCGTCTTGCCCGTACCGGGCGGGCCGTAGAGCAGCACACCCTTCGGGATCTTGGCGCCGACGGCCTGGAACTTCGCGGGCTCCTGGAGGAATTCCTTGATCTCGTGGAGTTCCTCGACCGCCTCGTCCGACCCGGCCACATCGGCGAAGGTCGTCTTCGGGGTGTCCTTGGTGATGAGCTTGGCCTTGGACTTCCCGAACTGCATGACGCGGGAGCCGCCGCCCTGCATCTGATTCATCAGGAACAGGAAGACCACGACGATCAGCACGAAGGGCAGCAGCGAGAACAGCACCGAGAGGAACGGGCTCTGCTTCGAAGGCGAGACCGTGTAGCCCTTGGTGATGTCACCGTTCTGGAACTTCGTTTGGAGCGTTGCGGCCAGCGAGGATCCCTGATTGCCGATGTAGCTGGCCTGGATCTTGTCGCTGCCCTTGACCTTCAGGCCGTCCTTGAGGTCGACCTTGATGATCTGGTCGTCGCCGGTGGTCAGTTTGACCTGCTCGGCCTGGTTCTTGTCGATCGCCTGGACGACCTCACCGGTGTCCACCGTCTTGTAGCCGCCCGACGAGCCGACGACCTGCATCAACACGACCACGGCGAGGACGGCCAGCACGATCCACATGACCGGCCCACGGAAGTATCGCTTCACGTCCATCCATACGGAGCGAAGTCGCCCCGTCCCTCCTGCCCGTAGGTAAATGCTGCTGTGAGAAAAGACTGTTCCTGGGAAGGTACCCCAGCATCATGGCCCGCGACCGCACGGGAAGGCTGACGAACCCGTCTCCCCCTGCTCCAACGGCGCGAGCCGGGCTGAGGTTCCCGGCGGCGGTCGCCGCGCCCCGGCCCGGCCCCCCGGCTAACCGCCGTAGACATGCGGCGCGAGGGTACCGACAAAGGGAATGTTGCGGTACTTCTCCGCGTAATCCAGTCCGTATCCGACGACGAACTCATTGGGAATGTCGAAGCCGATCCATTTGACGTCGATCGAGACCTTTGCGGCATCCGGCTTACGGAGCAGGGTGCAGACCTCCAGCGAGGCCGGCTCCCGCGAACCGAGGTTGGAGAGCAGCCACGAGAGGGTCAGCCCCGAGTCGATGATGTCCTCGACGATGAGGACGTGCTTGCCCTTGATGTCCGTGTCCAGGTCCTTGAGGATCCGGACCACGCCCGAGGACTGGGTGCCCGCCCCGTACGAGGAGACGGCCATCCAGTCCATCGTCACCGGGGTGGACAGGGCGCGCGCCAGGTCCGCCATGACCATCACGGCGCCCTTGAGGACACCGACGAGAAGCAGATCCTTGCCTGCGTATTCCGCGTCGATCTTCGCGGCCAGTTCGGCCAGCTTCGCGTCGATCTCTTCCTTGGTGATGAGCACCGACTGGAGGTCGTTGCCCATGTCCTTGTCGTCCACCCGCATCACTTTCGTTGTCGGCCAGCGGTCCGGGGCCGGACGGGACTGCTCGAACACGTCCTGGCGGCCCGGGAGACACAGCCGTAGTGCATCAGCGCTTCAGCCCTGCCGGATGACCAGTCTGCCACCCTGCCTCCTGGCCTCCACGCGGCCGGGCAGATTGATGGCTCCCTGGCCGCGCCAGCCCGTGATCAGGCGGTCGACCTCTTCGATGTGACGGGCGAACAGCGAACCGGCGGGGGCGCCCGCGTCGATGACCGCCCGGCGCAGCACCCGGCGGCGGACGGCGGGCGGCAGCGCGTACAGCCGGGCGCAGGCGAGTTGCCCCGTGTCGTCCCGTACGGCCGCCTCCGCGTCGGCGGCCCAGGCGTCGAGGGCGTCGGCGTCGTCGCGGGAGAGCTGTGCGGTACGGGCCAGGGCCTCGACCACGCCCTTGCCGAGAGCCTTCTCCAGGGCCGGCAGCCCTTCGTGGCGCAGCCGTGAGCGGGTGTAGGCGGGGTCGGTGTTGTGGGGGTCGTCCCAGACGGGGATGGACTGGACCAGGCACGCCTTGCGTGCGGTCTGCCGGTCGAGCTGGAGGAAGGGGCGCCGGTAGCGTCCGGCCGCCCCCGAGACGGCCGCCATACCGGACAGGGAGCGGGTGCCGGATCCTCTGGCGAGGCCGAGGAGGACCGTCTCGGCCTGGTCGTCGCGGGTGTGGCCGAGGAGGACGGCGGCGGCGCGGTGGCGTTCGGCGGCGGCGTCGAGGGCGGCGTAGCGCGCGTCCCTGGCGGCGGCCTCGGGCCCGCCGTCGCGCCCCACGGTGACGGCGACGGATTCGACGGGGTCGAGGCGCATGGCGCCGAGCCGGGCGACGACTTCGGCGGCGCGGAGGTCGGAGCCCGCCTGGAGGCCGTGGTCGACGGTGACGGCGCCCGCCCGTACGGAGAGCTTGGGCGCCTCGAAGGCGAGGGCGGACGCGAGCGCCATGGAGTCGGCGCCGCCGGAGCAGGCGACGAGGACGAGCGGGGGCCCGTCGGCGCCGTGGGGGGAGGTGGCGGAGGCGTGCGGGGTGGGGGAGAGGAGTTCGGCGTGGTCGGTGAGGACCTCGTGGAGTACGCGGCGGACCGCCAGGCGTATCGCCGCGACCGCAGGATGGGGACCCATATCCGGTGCCCTTCGTGATGTTATTTGGGGGGTGCCTCGGTCGGAGAACGGACGGAGAGCGTCACTCAGAGTGCGTCGATGGTGACAGAACCGAGCCATTACCCGAGCATTGCACGCCTATCCCTCACCCACGGTCCCTCGGATGGGTGATACCTGAGGCGTCCTCCTGCCAGACGTCAGCATCGGTTCATGAATCCGCCTTGCGGTGCACCCGTGCGACCCAGTCCGCCGGTTTGGCGATCTCCGCCTTGGTGGGGAGGGTGTTCGGCGAGGTCCAGACGCGGTTGAAGCCGTCCATCCCGACCTCCTCGACCACGGCGCGTACGAACCGCTCGCCGTCGCGGTACTGGCGGAGCTTGGCGTCGAGGCCGAGCAGCTTGCGCAGCGCGAGGTCGAGACGGCTGGCGCCGCGGGCCCTGCGCTGCTGGAACTTCTCGCGGATCTCGCCGACGGAGGGCACGACCTGCGGTCCGACGCCGTCCATGACGAAGTCGGCGTGGCCCTCCAGGAGGGACATCACGGCGGTGAGGCGGCCCAGGATCTCGCGCTGCTCCGGGGTCTGCACCAGCTCGACGATGCTCCTGCCGTCCTCGTCCCGCTCGCCCTCGGGGCGTCCGCCCGCGAGGGACTGGGCGGCCTCGCGCAGCCGCTCGACGACGGTCATCGGGTCGACGTCGGTCTGGTCGAGGAACGACTGGATCTCGCCCTGGAGGTGGTCGCGCAGCCAGGGCACGCCGGTGAACTGGGTGCGGTGGGTCTCCTCGTGGAGGGCGACCCAGAGCCTGAAGTCGTGCGGGTCGACGTCCAGTTCCCGTTCGACGTGGACGATGTTGGGGGCGACGAGCAGCAGCCGGCCGCCGTCGGCGGCGGCCGGGAGATCGCGGGTGGCGGGGGCGAACGTCTCGTACTGGCCGAGGACCCGGGAGGACATGAAGGAGAGGAGCATCCCCACCTCGACGCCGGTGACCTTGCCGCCGACCGCGCCGATGACGGCTCCGCCGGCGCCGCCGGGACGGCGCTCCTGCATCTTCTCGAACAGCGGCTTCAGCAGCTCGCGGAAGCCGGCCACGTTGGCCTTGACCCAGCCCGCGCGGTCGACGACCAGGACCGGGGTGTCGGGTGGCTCGTGCCCCTCGGGGATCATCTTCGTGTAGCCGCGGACGTGGTCCTCCGCCGCCTTGGCGTGCCGCCGCAGCTCGGCGACGATCTCGCGCGCCTCGTCGCGGGTGACCTCGGGTCCCGGCCGCGCGAGGCGGGTCGCGGTCGCCACCGCGAGGTTCCAGTCGACCATCTCTGCACCACCGATGCTCGTCATGCGTCAACCGTACGTGCTCGGCCCGGAGTGCGGTCAGGTGTGCGGCGCCCGGATCTTCCCTTGGTTCGTCCCCTAGGGGGCGGCGGAACCCGTGGCCGGGCGCGGGGTGGCGGGGGGTGCGGGGGCCGCGGGCGGGACCAGGGCGGCGGAGAGCCGGTCCAGGGCCGTCCGGGCGGTGTCGGGGGCCTTCGTCGCGCCGGCCAGGAAGGCGAAGGCGAGGAGGCGGCCCTCGCCGTCGACGACGGTGCCGGCCAGGGTGTCCACGCCGGTGAGCGTGCCGGTCTTGGCCCGGATGAGCCCGGCGGCGGGCGCGGCGTCCCCGTACCGGCTCCTGAGGGTGCCGGTGAAGCCGGCGACGGGCAGACCGGTGAGGACGGGGCGCAGCTCCGGGCGGTCCGGGTCGGCGGCGCGGGTGAGCAGGGCGGTGAGCAGCGCGGCGCTCGCCCTGTCCTTGCGGTCGAGTCCGCTGCCGTCGGCGAACCGTGCCCCCTTGAGGGGCACGCGCAACGTGGCGAGCTGCGCCGTGACGGCCCGGCCCGCGCCCGCGAAGCTCGCCGGTTCGCCCGCGGCGACGGCGGTCTGCCGGGCGAGGGATTCCGCGATGTCGTTGTCGCTCTCGGTCAGCGCGCGTTCGACCAGGTCGGAGAGGGGCGCCGAGTAGGTGCGCGCGAGCGGTTCCGCGCCCTTGGCGGGTTTGCCGGTGGCGGGGGGCCGGGCGGTGCGTACGCCGCGTTCGCGCAGCAGATGGGCGAAGGTACGGGCGGCGTCGCCGGCCGGGTTGCCGCTGCGCGCGGCGGGGCCGGTGGTGGACGTGTCGAGGCGTCCTTGTCCCGCCATCAGGGAGACGACGGGGGCGATGTTGTCGTTGGGGCCGATGGGGTGTTCCCGGGGGCCCGAGTAGAGGGAGGTGTCGTAGCGCAGTTCGACCTTGGTGATGCCGGTGTCGCGCAGCGCGCGGGCGGTGTCGCCGGCCAGGTCGGCCAGCCGCTTCCGGTCGAGGGTGGCGTCCCCGCCGCCGACCAGGGTGAGCGTGCGCTGGTCGGGGGTGGCCATGACGGTGGTGGGGATGCGGTGGCCGGGGCCGAGCGCGGAGAGCGCGGCGACCATGGTCGCGATCTTGACGGTGGAGGCGGGGGTCATCGGGGTGGCGGCGCCCTTGCCGTACAGGACCTCGCCGGTGGCCGTGTCGACGACGGACGCCGTACGGGAGGGGCCGAGCGCCTCCGCGTCGAGCAGCGGGCCGAGTCTGCGGGCGAGTTCGGCGGGTGACGTCCCGCCGGGAGCGACCCCGGTACGGGGGGTGCCCGGGGCGGTGAGCGCGCTGAGCACTCCGGCGGCGCTGGGGGCGGGCGCGGGCGTGCGCGGCGCGGAAGGTCCGTGATGTGCGCCACCCGAGCGGTTCTGTGCGACCGCCCACTCCCGCTCGGCCTTACGCTGACCGGAGTCCCAGGGTCCCGCCGCGACCACCGCCACGGCGGCGAGGGCGAGGCCGAGCGCGGCGGAACCCGCCGTGACCTGCCACGCTTTCGGCTCAACCACGGCTGACCAGCCCCTTTCGCGATCACACTGCTGCGTGGGGGACACTTAACCACTGCGCCTCGCCCCGAGCATGGCAACCCCGGCCGGTAACGGCCTGTCAGGCCGGGGGGCATGGAGCGGCGACCGCAGCATCACCCGGACATTGTGTTGATCATGGAGGAGCCACCCGTGGAGTTCGACGTCACCATCGAGATCCCTAAGGGTTCGCGGAACAAGTACGAGGTGGACCACGAGACCGGTCGGATCCGCCTTGACCGTCGTCTCTTCACCTCGACCAGCTACCCGGCGGACTACGGATTCGTCGAGAACACCCTGGGCGAGGACGGCGACCCGCTGGACGCGCTGGTCATCCTGGACGAGCCGACCTTCCCCGGGTGTCTCATCAAGTGCCGCGCCATCGGCATGTTCCGGATGACGGACGAGGCCGGCGGCGACGACAAGCTGCTCTGCGTCCCGGCCTCCGACCCCCGGGTGGAGCATCTGCGCGACATCCACCACGTCTCGGAGTTCGACCGCCTGGAGATCCAGCACTTCTTCGAGGTCTACAAGGACCTGGAGCCCGGCAAGTCCGTCGAGGGCGCTGACTGGGTCGGCCGCGCCGAGGCCGAGGCCGAGATCGAGGCCTCGTACAAGCGCCTGGAGGCGCAGGGCGGCGCGCACTGACGCGCGGCTCCACCGTGTGACCGGCGGACGGCCGCCGGGCGGACGACGGGCGGCGTACCCCTCGTGGGTGCGCCGCCCGTCCGCGTGTGCCCGCCCCTCCCCCGTGCACATACTGACGGAAAGCGGACGCGACCTGCCGTACCGCCGGGGACTGTCCGCGCCGGGGACAGGTGCGACGGCGACGAGCGGGTACGACGACGAGCGGGTAACGGGACAGCAGCGGGACGACACCGAGTGGCACGACAGGGAGTGAGGACGCAGACCGTGGTGGCCGAGCCGGACGGGTCCGAGGACCGAAAGCCTCCGTCGGACGAGGCACACAGCGCCTTCACCCCACCGCTCGGGGTGGAACAGCCTCCGCTCCCCGAGGACGACCATCCGACGTCGGAGTTCGCGCTCCCCGACGGGACCAGCACGGAGCCGCCGCCGGAGCCCGAGGGGTCGGCCTTCGACCTGCCGGACGGGACGCGGGTGTTGCAGGGGGCGGGTGCCGGGACGGGGTCTTCCGCGTTCACTCCGGCGCACGGTGTGCCGCGGTTCGCGCTGAGCAAGGAGGCGCCCTGGCAGGACCGGATGCGGACGCTGCTGCGGATGCCGGTCGGGGACCGCCCCGTACCGGAGATAGTGCAGCGCCACGACGACCAGGGGCCCGCAGTCCCGCGCGTGCTGGACCTGACGCTGCGCATCGGCGAGTTGCTGCTCGCGGGCGGTGAGGGCGCCGAGGACGTCGAGGCGGCGATGTTCGCGGTGAGCCGGGCGTACGGGCTCGACCGCTGCGAGCCGACCGTCACCTTCACGCTGCTGTCGATCTCCCATCAGCCGTCGCTGGTGGACGACCCGGTGACGGCCAGCAGGACGGTACGGCGGCGGGGCACCGACTACACGCGGCTGTCGGCCGTCTACACGCTCATCGACGACATCACCACCGAGGACACGGACACCACGCTGGAGGAGGCGTACCGGCGGCTCGCGGAGATCCGCCGAAACCGTCACCCCTACCCCGGCTGGGCGCTGACCGCGGCGAGCGGGCTGCTGGCCGGTTCCGCCTCGGTGCTGGTCGGCGGCAGCGTGCTGGTCTTCGTGGTCGCGGCGCTCGGCGCGATGCTGGGCGACCGGCTCGCGTGGCTCTGCGCGGGGCGCGGGCTGCCGGAGTTCTACCAGTTCGTGATGGCGGCGATGCCGCCCGCCGCGCTGGGGGTGGCGCTGACGCTGCTGGGGCCGCATCTGTCCTGGGAGGGCCGCCCCTCCGCGGTGATCACCGGTGGGCTCTTCGCGCTGCTGCCGGGGCGGGCGCTGGTGGCCGGGGTGCAGGACGGCCTGACGGGCTACTACATCACCGCCGCGGCGCGGCTGCTGGAGGTCATGTACTTCTTCATCGCGATCGTCGTCGGCGTGCTGATCGTGCTCTATCTGGGCGTCCAGCTCCACGCCCAGCTCAACCCGGAGGCGGCGCTGCACGCGGACGTACGGCCGGTGGCGCAGACCCTGGCGGCGGTGACGCTGAGTCTGGCCTTCGCGATCCTGCTCCAGCAGGAACGTTCCACCGTGCTGATGGTGTCGCTCAACGGCGGTATCGCCTGGGTCGTCTACGCGGCGATGCACGACATCGGCCGGATCTCCCCGGTGGCCTCCACGGCGGTCGCGGCGGGGGTGGTGGGCCTGTTCGGACAGCTCTTCTCGCGCTACCAGTTCGCCTCCGCGCTGCCGTACGTCACGGCGGCGATCGGTCCGCTGCTGCCGGGTTCCGCGACGTACTTCGGGCTGCTGGGCTTCGCCCAGAACGAGCTGGACCGCGGGCTCGCCTCTCTCTCCCAGGCCGTGGCGCTGGCGCTGGCGATCGCGGTGGGGGTGAACCTGGGAGGGGAGATCTCCCGGCTGTTCCTCCGGGTGCCCGGCTCGGGGCGGGCGTCGAGCCGCCGCGCGGCCAAGCGGACGCGCGGGTTCTAGGGTCCTTCGTCCGGGTACGCGGCTCGGGAGTCCGGCACATGGCTCGGCCCCGCACCGTGCGGGTGCGGGGCCGGGTCGGGGGCCGTGGGGCGGGAAGGTCAGTGCCTGCCGTGCCGGCCATGCCGGCCGTGCGGGTCGTCGGGGCCCTCGGGCGCGTCGTCGGAGGCGCCGGGGCCCCGGTGCGGGTGCGGCGCCTGGTACGGGCCGGGGGCCTGGTAGGCGCCGGGCTCGGCCTGGTACGGGCCGGGGGCCTGACCGTAACCGCCCTGCTGTCCCTGCGGTGCCTGCTGCCACTGCTGACCCTGCTGGTACGGGTCGGGGTGCTGGTTCGGGTTCTGGGCGCCCTGGTACCCGCCCTGGCCCTGGTATCCGCCCTCGCCCTGGCCCTGGTACCCGCCCTGCTGCTGCTCCTGGTATCCGCCGGGCGCCTGGTACGGGTTGGGGTGCTGCTGCGCGGCGGGGGCCTGGTACGGACCGGGGGCCTGGCCGTAGCCGCCCTGGGCCTGGTGGCCGCCGGTCTCCTGGTACGCGCCGGCCTGCTGGTACGGACCGGGGGCCTGGCCGTAGCCACCCGGCGCCCGGTGCGCGCCGTCCTGGCCGGAGGCGCCCGTGATCTTCGGGAACCGCATCGTCTCCGCGCCGGGCGTGCCGGGGGCGGGCGCACCGGCGGCGACGGGGGCGCCGTACCCCTCCATGGCCTCGGCGCCGGGGCCGACCGGTCCGTCGTCGCCCGCAGGCTCCTGTCCGGCCGACTTCTTGGACTGCGAGCGCGCCCGCAGGATCTCGATCACGATCGGCAGGACCGAGATCACCACGATCAGGATGAGGATCATCTCGATGTGCTCGTGCACGAAGGCGATCTTGCCGAGGGCGGCGCCCAGCAGCGTGACCCCCGCGCCCCAGAGGATGCCGCCGATGATGTTGAAGGTGATGAACGAGCGGTAGTTCATCCGGCTCACACCGGCGATGATCGGCGTGAACGTACGGACGACGGGCACGAAGCGCGCGAGGACCAGCGACTTGGGGCCGTACTTCTCGAAGAAGTCGTGCGCCTTCTCCACGTTCTCCTGCTTGAAGAACTTGGAGTCCGGCCGCTTGAAGAGCGCGGGCCCGACCTTCCGGCCGAAGAGATATCCGACCTGGTCACCGGCGATCGCGGCGAGCACGATCAGCCCGCAGACGATCCAGAGCGGCGTCTTCAGGGTGCCGGCCGTGACCAGCAGACCCGTGGTGAAGAGCAGCGAGTCCCCCGGCAGGAAGAAGCCGATGAGAAGACCGGACTCGGCGAAAACGATGACCAGGACACCGATCAGCCCGAAGGTCCCGATCAGATAGTCCGGGTCCAGCCAGCTTGGTCCGAGCGCAAGGGTGGTCACGGTTTCCGGACTCCTGAGTCTTTGGTCGGTCGATCGTCGATTCGGCGTGGTCGGCCGCGCACAAGCTATCAACGGACCGGCGCTCCCCCAGGTTCCGCCCACCCTCCGGCACCTGCGCTCGGGATGCACACCGGGCAGAGGGGGACAAAGCTGTGCCTGACACGGCTCGCCCGGGGTCCGGGAGGAAGGCGGTACGCGCGATGGGCATCGAGGAGTACGGCGGCGGCCAGGGCCCGGGGACGGATGTCCTGGTCGTCACCACGAACGACGTACCCGGGTACCGGGTGGAGAGGGTGATCGGCGAGGTCTTCGGACTCACGGTCCGCTCCCGCCATCTCGGCAGCCAGATCGGCGCCGGGCTCAAGTCGATGATCGGCGGCGAGCTGAAGGGGCTGACGAAGACGCTCGTGGAGACCCGTAACCAGGCCATGGACCGGCTGGTCGAGCAGGCCCGCGCGCGAGGCGCCAACGCCGTCCTGATGATGCGGTTCGACGTGACGGAGGCGGCGGACGTCGGGACGGAGGTGTGCGCGTACGGCACAGCCGTCGTGATCAGTGAGATCGAGACGTAGGCGGCCGGCACATGGCCGACGGCGCCCCGGCACCCCCGAACCCGCCCGGACCGGACTCCGGCTCCGGTTCTGGCTCCGGCTCCGGTTCTGGCTCCGGTCCGGATTCCGTTTCGGGTCCCGGTTCCGGCTCGGACTCCGGCTCCGGCTCCGGTTCTGGCTCCGGTCCGAACTCCCGCCCCGCCCCGCCCGCGTCCCTCTCCGCCCGCGCCCTGCTCCCCCTGGTCGTGCCCTCCCTGGTGGTCGGGGTGGTCTCGGCGCTGGTGCTGCTCGGGGTGAGCGAGGCCGCGGACGCGCTCAAGAACGTGCTCTGGGGGACGCTCCCCGACGCCCTCGGCATCGGCCGGTACTCGGCGCTCTGGGTGATCGTGATGCTCACGGCGACCGGGCTGGCGGTGGGGATCGTCGTCCGGTGCGTGTACGGACACGCCGGCCCCGATCCGGCGACCACGGGGCTGGTGGACGCGCCGATGGCGCCCGGGGTCCTGCCCGGACTGCTGGTCGTCACGGGACTCGCGCTGGCCGGCGGGGTCAGCCTCGGCCCGGAGAACCCGATCACCGCCGCCAACATCGCCCTGGCGTACTGGCTCGGCCGCAAGGCGGCGCCGCGCGCCCCCGCCGCGCTCTGGGTCGCCCTCGGCGCGGCGGGGACCATCGGGGCGCTCTTCGGGACTCCGGTGGCCGCCGCGCTGATCCTCACGGAGACGCTGGCGGCGCGGCCGGGCCCCGGCTCGCTCTGGGACAAGCTGTTCGGCCCGCTGGTCGCGGCCGGCGCGGGCGGACTGACCACCGTACTGATCTCACGCCCGGTCTTCGACCTGGACCTGCCGCCGTACACGGCCACCCACTGGAGCGATCTGCTGGCCGGGCTGGTGATCGCCCCGCTGGCCGCCGCGCTCGGCATGGTGGCGGTCCGGGCCTTCCCCTACGTCCACGCGCTCTTCCGGCGGATCGGGCACCCCGTGCTCACGCTCACCGCCGGCGGGCTGGTGCTGGGGCTGCTGGGGGCGCTCGGCGGGCCGCTCACGCTCTTCAAGGGGCTGGACGAGGTGAAGACGCTGGCGGCCCACCCGGACGGCTGGTCGGCCGGTTCGTTCGCGCTGATGACGGTGGTGAAGCTGGCCGCCCTGCTCACCGCGGCCTCCTGCGGGTTCCGGGGCGGCCGGATCTTCCCCGCCGTCTTCGTGGGCGTCGCGCTCGGCCTGTGCGCGCACGCCCTCGTCCCGGCCGTCCAGCCGGCCGTGGGGGTGGTCTGCGGTGTGCTGGGGATCCTGCTCGCGGTCACCCGGCAGGGCTGGCTCAGCCTGTTCACCGCGGCGGTCATGGTCTCCGACGTCACCGTGCTGCCGCTGCTCTGCGTGGCCGTGCTCCCGGCCTGGCTGCTGGTCACCGGCCGTCCGCAGATGCAGCTCCACGAGGACGGCACGGCGCTGCGGTGACACCGGGCCGGCGGGGGGGGGGGGGCGGCGCGGCGGGGAGAGCGCCACAGCGCCGGCCCCGGGGCGGCGCGCCCCGCCCCCCCCCCCCCCCGCTCCACCTCCGCACCATCCACCGGGCGGTACGCGGCTTTCGTCCGTATTCTCGCGGAGGGGGGCGTACGCACGCACCCACCCGAGGAGATCCGCCGATGCCACTCCACCAAGGCACGGACAGGGCAGCCGACCTTCCCGAGGAGGACCGCGCGGAGCTGCGGCGGCTGTCGCTCAACCCCTTCTACGGGGAGGCCGATCCCATCGGCGAGATGACCTCGGCGCCACCCACCCAGCGGCTTCCCGACGGCCCGATCCCGCCGCACACCGCCTATCAGCTCGTCCACGACGAGCTGATGCTCGACGGCAACTCACGGCTCAATCTGGCCACCTTCGTCACCACCTGGATGGAACCGCAGGCCGGGGTGCTGATGGCGGAGTGCCGCGACAAGAACATGATCGACAAGGACGAGTACCCGCGCACCGCCGAGCTGGAGCGGCGGTGCGTCGCGATGCTCGCCGACCTGTGGAACGCCCCCGACCCCGCGACCACCGTCGGCTGCTCGACCACCGGGTCCAGCGAGGCGTGCATGCTCGCCGGGCTGGCGCTCAAGCGCCGCTGGGCCAAGCGGAACACGGCCCGCTATCCGGCGACCGCCCGGCCCAATCTGGTCATGGGCGTCAACGTCCAGATCTGCTGGGAGAAGTTCTGCGCCTTCTGGGAGGTGGAGGCGCGGCTGGTGCCCATGGAGGGCGACCGCTTCCACCTCGACCCGCGGGCCGCCGCCGACCTCTGCGACGAGGACACCATCGGGGTGGTGACCGTCCTGGGCTCCACCTTCGACGGCTCGTACGAACCGGTCGCCGAGCTGTGCGCGGTGCTGGACGCGCTCCAGGAACGGACGGGGCTCGACGTCCCCGTCCATGTCGACGGGGCGTCCGGTGCCATGATCGCGCCCTTCCTCGACCCGGACCTGGTCTGGGACTTCCGGCTGCCGCGCGTCTCCTCGATCAACACCTCGGGGCACAAGTACGGGCTGGTGTACCCGGGCGTCGGCTGGGCGCTGTGGCGCTCGCCCGCCGAACTCCCCGAGGAGCTGGTCTTCCGCGTCAACTACCTGGGCGGCGACATGCCCACCTTCGCGCTGAACTTCTCCCGCCCCGGCGCCCAGGTCGTCGCGCAGTACTACACCTTCCTGCGGCTCGGCAGGGAGGGCTACCGCGCCGTCCAGCAGACCTCGCGGGACATCGCCACGACCCTCGCGGGGCGTATCGAGCGGCTGGGCGACTTCCGGCTGCTCACCCGGGGGGACCAACTGCCCGTCTTCGCCTTCACCACCGCCCCCGGCGTGACGAACTTCGACGTCTTCGACGTGTCGCGGCGGCTGCGCGAACACGGCTGGCTGGTGCCTGCGTACACCTTCCCCGCGCACCGCGAGGACCTGTCCGTCCTGCGGGTGGTCTGCCGCAACGGCTTCTCGGCCGACCTGGCCGCGATGCTGGTGGCCGATCTGAAGCGGGTGCTGCCCGAACTGCGCGCGCAGGAGCGCCCGCTGGGCCGCGACAAGGCGTCCGCCACCGCCTTCCACCACTGACCGGGCCGGACGCGGGTGGTGGCCCGCCCCGCCGGGGCCGGCCGCGGGCCCGGGCGCCCGCGGGGCGGGGCCCCCCGCCGTACCCCCCCCGGGCGAAA
>NZ_JBHZDA010000061.1:0-10242 GCF_042755665.1 Streptomyces sp. NPDC059142 | reverse complement strand
CGCCCCCGCGGGCCCGCCAACGGGCCCCCCCCCCCCCACCCCACCACTCCCCGGCCCGGCGGCGACCGGGCCCGGCCCCGGCGGCCCCGCCCCCCGCGCCGTTCAGCCGTCGAGGCGGCCGAACCTCCGTACCGCCAGCGGGAAGAACACGGCGAGCAGCGCCACCGGCCACGCGAGCGCCAGGAGCCCCGCGTGGTCCGCCGCCCAGGAGCCGTCCGCCGCGCCCGCCCCGCCGGCGCCCGGAGCGCCCGGGGCGCCGAGCAGGTCCCGTACGGCGGTGGCCGTCGCCGACATCGGGTTCCACTCCACGACCGCGCCGAGCCAGCCCGGCATCGCCCCGGGGGCCGCGATCGCGTTGGAGAGGAAGCCGATCGGCCAGACCAGGATCTGCACCGCCTGCACCAGTTCGGGACGGCCGGCCACCATGGCGAGCTGGATGCCGAGCCACAGCATCGCGAACCGGAACAGCAGCAGCAGTCCTGCGGCGGCGAGGAACTCCGCGGGGCCGCCCTGCCAGCGCCAGCCGACCGCGTACCCGGCGCCGACGAGCACGGCCAGCCCGAGCGCCGACTGGAGCATGTCAGCGGCGCTCCGGCCCACCAGGACCGCGGACGGCGCCATCGGCATCGAACGGAACCGGTCCACCACGCCCTTGTCGAGGTCCCGCGTGACGGCCAGCATCGTCGACTCCAGCCCGAAGGCCATGGTCAGGGCGAGCATCCCGGGGACGAGGAAGGCCAGGTACGCGCCTTCGACGCCGCGCCCGCCGCCGATCAGGAAGCCGAACATCAGCAGCAGCATCACCGGGAAGACCAGCCCGACGACGACCTGGACCGGTTCGCGCGCCCAGCGGGCGAGTTCGCGCCGGGTCATGGTCCAGGAGTCGGCGAGCGCCCAGCCGAGCCCGCCACCCCTGGCCGCCCCCGGTCCGACGTCGGGGCCGGTGGGGGGCCTGGGGCCCGTGGAGCCGGTGGTGGCCGTGGGGTTCACCGCCGTCATGCGGACACCTCCGTACGCTCCGGCGTGCGCTGCCCCGGGCCCTGGAGGTCCGCCGCCTCGTCCTGCCCGGCGCCCTCCCCGGCGCCCTCACCCGCGCCGTCACCCGTCAGCCGGAGGAAGACCTCGTCCAGCGTCGGACGGCGCAGCGCGATGTCCTGCGCCTCGATCCCCGCCGCGGACAGCGCCCGTACGGTTTCGGCCAGCGCCGCCATCCGGTCCGTCACGGGCGCGCTCAGCAGCCGCCGATCGGTGTCCGTACGGACGGACGCCGCACCGGCCGTACGGGCCAGCAGCCGCGCCCCGTCCCCGAGGCGGTCCGTGTCGCGCAGGACGACATCGATCCGGTCCCCGCCGATCCGGGCCTTCAGCTCGTCCGGCGTGCCCTCCTCGACGACCCGGCCCCGGTCCACCAGCGAGATCCGCCCGGCGAGCTGGTCGGCCTCCTCCAGGTACTGCGTCGTGAGCAGTACGGTCGTCCCGCCGCCGACCAGCGACCGCACCGCGCTCCACACCTCCGCCCGGCCGCGCGGGTCGAGTCCGGTGGTCGGTTCGTCCAGGAAGAGCACCTCCGGGTCGGTGATGAGGGACGCGGCCAGATCGAGCCGTCGCCGCATACCGCCGCTGTACCGCTTGACGGCCTTGCGTCCGGTCTCCGTCAGGTCGAACCGCTCCAGCAGCTCACCGGCCCGCTCCCCCGCGCGCCGGGCGCCGAGGTGGTAGAGGCGTCCGAACATCTCCAGGTTCTGCCGGCCGCTCAGATCCTCGTCGAGGGCCGCGTGCTGGCCCAGCAGCCCGATCCTGCGCCGCACCTCGCGGCCCTGGGTCCGTACGTCGAACCCGGCCACCCGCACCAGCCCCTCGTCGGGCCGCAGCAGCGTGGTCAGGACCCGTACGGCCGTCGTCTTGCCCGCTCCGTTCGGCCCGAGCACACCGTGCACCGTGCCCCGCTCCACCGCCAGGTCGAACCCGTCGAGGGCTCTCTTCTCCCCGTACCTCTTCCGCGCGCCCGCCACCACGATCGCGTCGCCCGCTCCGCCCGTTCCGGTCAAGGTCTCCGCCTCCCAGCTCAGTAATCAAACTTGACTACTAACGCGAAGGCTAACTCCGGCCCATCGGTTAGTCAAACTTGATTACTGGAGATCCCCGTCATCGGGGACACCCGTCGCGTACGGGTTCTCCTCGCCCTCGCCGAGCACCCCGACGAAGGGCTCGCCCTCCCCCGCGAAGATGTACGCACCGTCCTCGATCCGCTTGATCAGGCCCCGCGTCCACTCCGCGCCCGTGTCCGCCGAGTGGACCCAGAAGTTCATGATCTCGCCGATGTGGCCGAGCTGTCCGGGGCCCTCCTCCGGTACATAGGTCTCGGTCACCGCCGCCCGCCACGCCTCGATCGCGCGGATCCGCTCCTTCAGCAGCTCGACCACCTCGGCGCGCGGCAGGTCGAGCATGCAGCCGAGCCCGGCCGACAGGATGTCCATCTTCTGGTCGTACGAGGTCAGCGCGGAGCGCAGCAGCGTGAAGTACTCCGTCTCGCCGGCGTCCGTCAGCTCGTACTCCGTGCGCGGCGGCCCGCCCGCCGTGCTCGGCGCGACCTCGTGCGCCAGCAGGGCGCCCTGCTTCGCCATCTGCTTCAGCGCGTGGTAGATCGAGCCGGGCTTGGCGTTGGACCACTCGTGGGCGCCCCAGTACTCCAGGTCGTTGCGGACCTGGTAGCCGTGGGCCCGCCCGTGCTGGCGGACCGCGGCGAGCACGAGCAAACGGATCGCTGACATACGCCCAGGTTATGACCCGGGTGCACCGCGCCCCCGGCGGGCCCGGACCGCCGCCGCGCGGGGGCCGCGGGAACGGCTCAGAGGGGGTACTCGGCGCGGCCGTGCTGCACCGAGATCCACTTCAGCGTGGTGAACGCCTCCACCGTCGAGTCCCCGTTGAGCCTGCCGAGCCCCGAGGACTTCTCCCCGCCGAAGGCGACCATCGGATCGTCCTGCACGGTCGAGCCGTTGACGTGCATCATGCCCGTGACGATCCGCTGCGCGAACGCGACGCCGCGCTCCACGTCCGCCGTGTGGACGGCGCCGCTCAGCCCGTACGGGGTGTGGTTGGCGATCCGTACGGCCTCTTCCTCACCGTCGAACGGGATCAGCAGCGCCACCGGGCCGAAGATCTCCTGCCCCAGCAGCGGCGAATCGTCCGCCAGCCCGGTCAGCACCGTGGGCTCCACGAGGTTGCCCCGCGTCCGCCCCCGTACGAGCGCGGTCGCGCCCTCCGCGAGGGCCTGGTCGACCAGCGCGGTCAGCGCGTCCGCCTGGAAGGTGTTGATGACCGGGCCGATCTGCGTCTCCGGGTCGCGCGGGTCGCCGGTCCTGAGCGCCGCCACCCGTGCCACGAACTTCTCGGTGAACGCCGCCTCGACGCTCCGGTCCACCAGGATCCGGTTGGCGGCCATGCAGACCTGGCCCTGGTAGGAGAAGCGGCTCGCGACCGCCGCGTCCACCGCGTGGTCGAGCCCGGCCTCGTCCAGGTCGTCGAGGACGACGAGGGCGCTGTTGCCGCTCAGTTCGAGCACGGTCCGCTTGAAGTGGGCCGCCGCGACGGCGCCGACATGGCGGCCCACCCGGTCCGATCCGGCGAACGAGATCACCTTCGGGACGGGGTGCTCGATCAGCGCGTCGCCGATCTCCGCGATGTCCGTGACGAGGACGTTGAGCAGCCCGGCCGGCAGCTCCGCGTCCTCGAAGAGCTTGGCCACCAGACCGCCACCGGTGACCGGCGCGTTCTGGTTCGGCTTGATCACGACGGCGTTGCCGAGCGCGAGCGCGGGCGCCACCGACCGGATCGTTATCAGGAAGGGGAAGTTGAAGGGGCTGATCACGCCGACGACACCCACCGGCAGCCGGTAGACGCGGTTCTCCCTGCCCTCCACCGGGGACGGCAGGATCCGGCCCTCCGGGCGCAGCGAGAGCTGGATCGCCTCGCGCAGGAACTCGCGGGCCGCGCCGACCTCGTACCGCGCCTTGAGGCGGGTACCGCCCAGCTCGTCGACGATCGCCTCGACGATGTCGTCCTCGCGCTCCTCGACCAGCCTGAGCACCCGCTCGAAGACCGGCCGGCGCCGGTACGGGTTGGTGGCGGCCCACAGGCGCTGCGCGCGCTCGGCGGCGCGGTACGCCTCGTCGACCTCCCGGGCCGTCGCGACCGTGATGGCGGCGAGCTTCTCCCCGTTGTACGGGTTGAAGTCGATGATGTCCCACGAGCCGCTGCCGGTCCGCCACTCGCCGTCGATGTACTGGTGGGCCAGGTCGGTGAAGTAGGACATGCGATCCCTTACGGTGCGATCCCTTACGACGGGTGCGTACTCCTGATGCGATGTCATCGTACTGATGTCGTCAGATCAGTTGGAGCAGTCCGCGAAGGACATCGCGGCTCTCTTCGGGACCCGGGCTGTCCGCCTGGAGCCGTTCCATCACCCGTTCGTACTGGGCGACCTCCTCACCCTTGTCCAGATAGAGCGCGCTGGTGAGCTGCTCCAGGAAGACGACGTCGGAGAGGTCGGACTCGGGGAAGCTCAGCATGGTGAAGGCGCCGCTCTCCCCGGCGTGGCCGCCGAAGCTGAACGGCATCACCTGGAGCGTGATGTTCGGCTGCTCGGAGATCTCGATGAGGTGCTTGAGCTGGCCCTGCATGACGGCGCGGTCGCCGTAGGGCCGTCTCAGGGCCGCCTCGTCGAGTACGGCGTGGAAGCGCGGCGCGCGTTCGGAGACGAGGGCCTTCTGCCGCTCCAGCCGCAGGGCGACCCGGCGCTCGACCTCGGCGCAGGGGGCGTCGGGCTGGCCGCGGGTGACGACGGCGTGCGCGTACGCCTCGGTCTGGAGCAGCCCGTGGACGAACTGCACCTCGTAGATACGGATGAGGGAGGCGGCGCCTTCGAGACCGATGTACGTCTGGAACCAGCCGGGCAGCACATCGCCGAAGCTGTGCCACCACCCCGCGACATTGGCCTCCCGGGCGAGGCCGAGCAGGGCGGCGCGCTCGCCCTCTTCGGCGACCCCGTAGAGAGTCAGCAGGTCCTCGATGTCTCTGGCCTTGAAGCTCACCCGTCCCAACTCCATACGGCTGATCTTGGACTCGGATGCGCGGATCGAGTAGCCCGCTGCCTCACGTGTGATGCCGCGCGACTCGCGCAACCGCCTCAGTTGTGAGCCCAGCAGGATGCGCCGCACCACGGAACCGCCCGATTCGGCTGCGGTCACGTCTCCAACCCTCCCCATCGCATGTGGTTCTTCTCGGAGCACCCCCGAACTCCAAGTGCCGGATTCTGCCATCAAAACGCTTCGCCCCGTACTCATTCGATTACGGAAATAAGAAGGCTTTGCGGAGAGGGCGAAACTGGTCACAGGAAGAAATGTGCCAGAACCATCACTTGAGGGGCGAAGGCGGGCGCGTGCACGTGCATCTGCCCTTGCATCTGCCCTACGCATTCGGAACCATGGGCCCCGCGCACCTGCGTGATGGACCGCGCGGTGCCGTGTTGTGCCGCTGAACCACCCGCAGTATCGCTACGGCCGCGAACCCCGGGAGTGCTCGCATGGGGATGAATGGATCGACCATGCTCGAGCCTTTAAGGCAAGGGCTTCCCCCGATCGATCCCGCAGGGGCGGCAGGTTCGGCCTCGTGCGCCCTGCCGGCCCGGTACGAGGCGGTGCGCGGGGCCCGGCAGTTCACCCGGACCACGCTCTCCCAGTGGGAGCTGAGCGAACGGTTCGACGATGTCGCGCTGGTCGTCTCCGAGCTGGTCACGAACGCGCTGCGGCACGCCCTGCCGGCCGACACCCCGCGCGAACCGCACGAGCCTCCCGTACGGCTGCATCTGATGCGGTGGTCGTCGCGGCTGGTGTGCGCGGTGCGGGACCCGAGCATCACGAGCCCGGCGACGCGCGAGACGGACGAGGACTGTGCGGCGGAGTCGGGCCGGGGACTGTTCCTGGTGGAGTCGTTCAGCGACACCTGGGGATGGCACCCGCTGGCCGGGTCGCTGCACGGCAAGGTGGTCTGGGCGCTCTTCCACCTCCAGGCGGAGCGGGCCTGACGGGTCCGGTGACAGGGCGTCGGCCGCGTGCCGGCGGAGCGTCGGCCGACGGGCGGGCGGTACCGCCGACGGGCGAGAGCGGAGCAAGCACGAGGGTCTGCCGACTGGCCGGAACACGTCGTCGGCAGACCCTTTTCGCCGAAGAGCACCGGGGTTGGTCCAGACCATGCTCATGATTTTTCGGCCAGGACACAGCCAACTTTGGCGCGTTCTCATCGCACTGACGTGCGACTCACCGTCGGCCCGGGGTGCGACCGTCGGTAACAAGCCAGGCGCTCAGGCGCCCGCCACCAGATGGTCGAACTCGCCCGCCTTGGCGCCGATGAGCATCGACTCGATCTCGGCGAGGGTGTAGACCAGCGCGGGCCCGTCGGGGTGGCGTGAGTTGCGTACCGCCACCTCGCCGCTGGGCAGCTTGGCGAACTCCACGCAGGACCCCTGGGAGTTGCTGTGCCTGCTCTTCTGCCAGACGACTCCGTGAAGCTCTGTGGCCGCTATGCCGTTGTACACGTGGTGCACAGGTCGCTCCCCGAGTTGCAAGGTGCAGGTGTCAACTGTCTCGGATCATAGCTGTGTTTCATGTGCCGATGCATGAGCAGATGCACGTGCACGCGGGGTGTTGCCTCGATTACAGGCGCCCTCGCGGATACCCGCGCCCGCGTGCGGAGACGCGCGTCCCCGCTCTACGGAGAGAGACGCGGAACAGGGCCCGGAGGATCCCCCTCGGGGCCAGTCTCCACATATTGGTCCAGTCCGCGGCGACGGGGTCACCCCTGGCGGGTACCCCGGCGCGGACAAGGGACTCCCCCGGCCGCGGGGCCGGGGGAGTCCGGGGGGGGGATCGCCGGAGGGGAGTCCGGGGGATCCCTGACAGGTCCCGGGGAAAATCCGGGAGATTCCGGGGACGCGCCTGATCAGCCCGGTACGGAGCGGTACGGCAGCAGCCCCATCTCCCGGGCGTTCTTGATGGCGCGGGTGAGCTGCCGCTGCTGCCGCGCGCTCACCCGGGTCACCCGGCGGCTGCGGATCTTGCCCCGGTCCGAGACGAACTTCCGCAGCAGGTCTGTGTCCTTGTAGTCGATGTACGTGATGCCCGCGTGGTCCAGCGGGTTGGGGCGGGGCGCGGGCGGCTTGCGGCGGGTGCGCCCCGGCGCGGAGGTGCGCGAGGCGGCCGGGCGGGGAGTGGACATCAGACCTCCAGGAGGGTGTCGAAGGCGGGCGGCAGACGCTTCCAGGCGTCGGGGCCCGCGCCGTACTCCGCGTCGGTCAGCAGACAGGATTCGAGCAGTCGCTCGATCCCGTCCCGGTCCAGCGCGGGCGAGACGAAGACCAGGTGCTGGCAGCGGTCCCCGTGGCGCGCGTCCCAGTCCAGGGCCGCGGCGGCCCGGCGCAGCGGCGGTACGCCCTCCCAGTCGTCGTCGGAGAGCGAGGCGAGCCAGGGCCCCGTGCTCTCCACGCAGAGCGCGCCGCCCGCGGCGTCCCAGGCCAGCAGGGTGTCGGGCCGGTCGGCGAGCCAGAACCGGCCCCGGCTGCGGGCCGCCGCGCAGCACAGCTCCTCCAGCGCCTCGTAGAGCCGGCCGGGGTGGAAGGGGCGGCGGCGGTGCCAGACGTATGTGGTGACACCGCAGTCGTCGGCCTCCTGCGGCAGCAGGGCGCAGGCCGGGTGCTGCCGGGCCGCGGCGGCCTCGACGTCGAACCCGCCGAGAGCCGCGGCGGCGAGCGCCCCGGCACCGTCGTCACCGCTGCCGCCGTCGCTCCCGGGGGCGGCACCGATCCGTATCCGGTGGGCGGTCGGGTGCAGTTGGGCGAGGAGCGCACGGTCCTCGTCGTCCGCCAGCGGGTTGTCCACGAGGGCGAGCACCGGCGCGTACTCGACCTGCCGCGCCCAGGTGTCGGCGATCGTCCGCCGGTCCGAGGAGGCCGCGGCGAGCCCGGCGTCCGCCAGGTCGTCGCCGTTGCCGAGGTAGGGCAGCACCAGCGCCGGATCGACCGCCGTGATCACCGAGCTGACGACCAGCCCCTCCCCGTGCGCGTCCACGACCTCCGCCATCGCCCGGGGCTCGACGGAGTCCCAGAGTTCGACGATCGCGAGCCGGGTCGGCACGGCGGCGTCCGCGAGCCGCTCCAGCTCCGGTACGAGATCTTCGCGCAGGGCGCAGCAGGCACAGTCGTTGACCAGGGGCGCCTCTCCGTGGGACAGCGTCCCGGTGGCGTCGCGGACGGTCCGTACGACCGTGCCGCGCGCGGCCGTCGACAGGTCGTGGTGGAGCGCGACGCTGCCGGGCACGGTCTCCAGCAGCAGCTGCACGACGGCCTTGCGCGCGTCGCCGTGCAGTCCGCCGACGATCGCGACGGGCAGGCGGGACCCGGCCGCCATCAGCGGGCCCCTGGACGGCCTCGGCCGTAACGGCGCTCGAAGCGCTCGACGCGGCCGGCGGTGTCCATGACGCGGGCGGTGCCCGTGTAGAAGGGGTGGCTCGCCGAGGAGATCTCCACGTCGATCACGGGGTAGGTGTTGCCGTCCTCCCATACGACCGTTCTCCCGCCGCCGACGGCGGTCGACCGGGTCAGGAAGGCGAAGTCGGCCGCCTTGTCGCGGAAGACGACGTGCCGGTACGCGGGATGGATTCCGGGCTTCATCTCAGTCGGTCCTCGTGTCGTGGTGGTGGTGAGCGTGCGGGGGCGCGGGGCGGGGCGCGCGCGTCAGCGCTCTTCGCGGAAGTCGACGTGACGGCGCAGGAGCGGGTCGTACTTGCGCAGCGTCAGGCGGTCGGGGTTGTTCCGGCGGTTCTTGCGGGTGACGTAGGTGTAGCCGGTCCCCGCGGTGGAGCGGAGCTTGATGATCGGGCGGAGTTCGTTGCGGGCCATGGGGCTAGTATATGGAAATGGTTTCCATTTCCAAAGAGAGAGGGGTGTGACGTTGTCCGCCCACTGCCAGCTCACCGGGGCCAAGCCCGGCTTCGGCAACCAGATCTCCCATTCGCACCGGCGCACCTCCCGCCGCTTCGACCCCAACATCCAGCGCAAGCGCTACTGGCTCCCCAGCGAGGGCAGGCACGTCCGGCTCACGCTCAGCACGAAGGCGATCAGGACCATCGACACGATCGGCATCGAGGCGGCCGTCGCCCGGATCCGTGCGCGCGGGGTGAAGGTCTGATGGCGAAGAAGAGCAAGATCGTCCGCAATGAGCGGCGGAAGCTGATCGTCGAACGCCATGCCGTACGGCGGGCCGAACTGAAGGAGATCCTGCGGCGGCCCGGCACCACCCCGGAGGAACGAATCGCGGCGGAGCGCGAGTTGCGACGTCAGCCGCGTGACGCCAGCGCGACGCGGGTGAGGAACCGCGACAGCGTGGACGGCCGCCCCCGTGGGCACCTGCGGAAGTTCGGCCTCTCCAGGGTCCGGCTGCGCGAACAGGCGCACGCCGGATTCCTTCCTGGCGTGCGCAAGTCGTCCTGGTAGCTTGGCGCGGTCTGGCTACCGACTGGGGGGACAAGAACGTGCAGAAGCTCGTACGGAAGGGCGCCGTCGCGGCCGGGCTGGTCGTCGCACTCGCGCTCACGGGGTGCGGCGGCAGCGGCGACGGCGATGACACGGGCAAGGACGCCGGCGCCACCGCGCCGAGCGGCAGCGCCTCGGGCACGGGGGCGGACTCCGGCTCCGGCGCGGACGCCGCGAGCGTCGAGGGGACCTGGGCCGGACTGACCGACGGCAAGTCGGTGGCGCTGGCCGTCGCCTCGGGGAAGGTCGCGCTCGTGGCGGCCGAGCACGTCTGCCAGGGCGCGGTGGAGGAGATGGGCGGCGCGCCGATGTTCTCGCTGAAGTGCGGCGACGGCGACACCGAGCGCACGATGGGCTCGATCGAGTCCAACGACGGCACGACGCTGGTGATCTCCTGGACCGGTGGCAAGAAGGACACGTTGAAGAAGACGGAGTCCGACGCGCTGCCGACCGGCCTGCCGACGGAGCTGCCCTCGGGCCTGCCGACGAACTTGCCGCCCGGCTGACGACCGGGCTGATGCCGACCGGCCGGTCGGCTGACACCGACGGCTGAAACCCCGGCCGCCCCCCGGCGGTACAACCGCCCCCCGCGGGGGGGGCGCGGGGCGGGGCCCGGGGGGGGGGGGCGGGAGAGGGGAGAGGGCGGGGGGCCGCCC
>NZ_JBHZDA010000060.1:16107-45888 GCF_042755665.1 Streptomyces sp. NPDC059142 | reverse complement strand
CAGGTACGGTCCCCCACCGGGTCCCGTACCGGGGGCACACGCCCCGCCCGCTCGACGCGCCGTCCGCCTATCCGTGTTGGCCGGGCTGGTAGTCGCCGGCGGGCTGCCGGGTCATGACGTTCAGGCGGTTGAAGGCGTTGATGATGGCGATGTCCCACACCAGGGCGGAGAGCTGCTCCTCGTCGTAGTGCTTGGCAGCGTCGGCCCACACCTCGTCGCTGACACCACCGGCCGCGTCGGCGATACGGGTGCCCTCCTCCGCCAGTGCCAGGGCGGCGCGCTCGGCCTCGGTGAAGACCGTGGCCTCCCGCCAGGCCGCGACCAGGTGGAGCCGTACCGCGGTCTCCCCGGCGTGCGCGGCCTCCTTGGTGTGCATGTCGACGCAGCCCGCGCAGCCGTTGATCTGACTGGCGCGGAGCCTCACCAACTCCTTCGTCGCGTTCGGCACCCCCGACGCCGCGAGCGCCGTGCTCGCCGCGATCAGGTGCTTGAGGGCCTTGCCCGAGGCCGGGAAGGAGAGGGGGTTCAGTCGGGCGTCCATGATGCGCTCCTTAGCCGTTGTGCGCCGTTGCCGTGCGCCGTGCCGTGCTGACACCCCTTGGACGGGACAGCCCCGCGCGATGTGACATCCGCGGACGGCCGGCGGATTGTGACGGGCGTCTCACCAACCGCCGCGGTGCCGATACGGTGGGGACTCGTTCACACCGAGCCCGAGGCCGCGTTCCAGACGCCGCCACGGCGGACCGACCCGGTCTTCGAGTCGTCGGCGCGGGCAGCGTCGTCAGCGGGGCCATCCCGCCGATGGTCTTCGCGTCCGTGACGCCCCGCCGCACGCTCCGCGCCGTCACGGACGCCGATCCGACGACGCGCACGTCTGCCACCGATCCGTCGGTCGATTGACTTTCGATAGAAAGCTATCGATAATCGATAGATGAATCATCTACACATCGCCGTGCTCCGCGCCGGGATCGCCATGGCCGTCCTGTTCGGCCTCTTCGGCCAGATCGTGGTCATACCGACGGCGGCGTCCGACGAGGTCGACCGCTTCCCTCCCTACGAGCCGTTCGCCGTGCCGTACGCGACCGCGGCCATCGTCGGTGTCGCCTGCGTCCAAGTCGCCCTCGTCGCCACGTGGAAGCTGCTGGACATGGTCGACCACGACGCGATCTTCACACCGCTGGCCTTCCGGTGGGTCGACGTCATCATCTGGTCCTCGGTCGTGGCGACGCTGCTGGCCCTCGGGGTGACCGGACATCTGGCCCTGTTCGGCCTCCCCTCGCCCGGCGACGGCATGGAGCTGATCGGCGCGCTGGGCGCGGCGACCGTGAGCACCGGCGCGGGGATGGCGTTCGCGATGCTGGTCCTCGTCCTCCGGGGCCTTCTGCGCAAGGCCACGGATCTCCAGACAGAGATCGCCGAAGTCGTCTGATGGCGATCATCATCGACCTCGACGTCCAGCTCGCCCGGCGCGATCTGTCGGTCGGCGAGTTCGCCGCCGCCGTCGGCATCACGCCCGCCAACATCGCCGTCCTGAAGAACGGCCGCGCGAAGGCCGTACGGTTCACGACGCTCGACGCGATCTGCCGGGCGCTCGACTGCCAGCCCGGTGACATCCTGCGCTGGGTCCCGGACGAGGACCCGGCCGGCCGCTGACGTCCACCCCGGGCGCGACGAGATGCGGCCGCTTCTTATCGCCGTCCCAGCGGGGGCCCGTACCCCCGTACTCGACCAACACCGTGCCCCGCACCACGCTCGCGCAGGACGGCATCTACGGCAACGGAGGCGCCGCCGCGGGCCTCATGACGGTGACCGGCTCCACCACCGCCGGCTACACCGGCAGCCTCACCCTCGGCATCGACCAGGGCTGACCCGCCCTCAGGGCGTCGGCGGCCCCGGGCCCGCCGACGCCCGTACCGTTCGCAGGGGGCAGGAGTGGGGGCGCAGGGGGTGCGGCCCACAGGCGATGAGGCCGAGGTGGAGGAAGCGTCCACCGGTGGTCCACCAGCCGCCGACAAGGTCCTCGCGGGCGACCAGTCGCCGGACGGTCTCGCCGGGGTCGGGCGAGGGAGCGTAGGAGCCGATGAGGATGCCGGTGTGCCGCCGGAGCTGATCGGTGTACCAGGCGGCGGCTTCGGTGGGCCGGTCGAAGGTCGCCCGGATGTGGACGGACGCCTTGAGAAGCCAGTCGGCGGTTTCGAGGGGCATGACAGGGGCGGTGGGGAATTCGGGGTGGCCTGGCCGGCGGTGGGCGTCCCCGGGTTTGACGAGGAGGGTGCCGTGGCCGTGCCAGAGGTAGGCGTGGTGGTGCGGTGACACGGGTCTCCTTGAGGGACCGGGCGGCCCCGCCCGCACGGGGTCGGGGCCGCCACGTCGTACATGTGGTGCTGTTATCGGCGTCCGCAGCCGTCGCCGTCGCCGCAGCCACCGGAGGAGCTGGAGCCTCCGCTGTCGTCGCCGCCGCTGTCGGTGTCGTCTCCGCCGTGCTTGACCGGGGCGGTGGGGTGTCGCATCGTTGGCCTCCTGTGCCGTCGGGTGCAGTTGCCGGGCCCGTTCGTTCGGGCCCTGTCCCGTTCCGGCCGGTCGTTCCTTCGCCGGGAGTACCGGCCGGAGCGGGGGTTCGAGGGGGCACAGCGGGAGGCGTACGGGCCCGCACCGGGCCTATCGGTCGCAGTGAGCGCCGACGAGGCTCAGGACGAGCAGGACCAAGGCGGCGGACGCGAGCACGGGCACCAGCGGAGAACGGCGGTCCCGGGAGGTCACCGGGTGCCTCCCACGCCGACGCCCCTCCGCCGTATGTACGTGCCGACGGCGCCCCGGCGGAAAGGTGTGCACCGGTAGTCCCGCGAGATGGGCCTCCGGGTACGCGGAAGCGGAGAACCCCGCACCGGCGGAGCCCGGTTGACCGCCGGGTGGCCCGTTCACCGGGCCACCTCGGCCCACACGGCCTTCCCGAACGGCCGATCGGCCACACCCCAGCACTCCGCCAGCGCGTCCACGATGATCAGCCCCCGGCCCCGGTCACGCTCCTGGGACGCCACCCGGAACCGAGGCCGCCGCCGCACCGGATCCCGCACCTCCACCCGCACCCGCGTCCCGGTGACGGCCAGCACGACCAGCACCGAGTCGCCGGGCTCGGTCCCGTACCGCACGGCGTTCGTCACCAACTCGGAGACCACGAGCTGGAGATCGTCCACCCGCCTCTCGCCCGTATCGGGCACATGGAACGCAACGAACTCACGCACGTAGGCACGGGCCGCCCGGACCGACTCCGGGGCGCCGACGAGCAGGAGTTGCGGCGGCGGCCCGACCGGGGGGTGGCAGCCGACGTTTTCGTACCGCTTCGGGAGCATGGTCACCATGCAAATCCCCTCCTCGAAGTTTGCGTGTCCGAAAGAATGGGCCACCGGCAAGCAATCCCCGTTCCCTATGAAGGGGATATCCACGATGGGTACACTCGATCGAGATGGATTCCTGCCTCTTCGAGGCCGACAGATCCGGGGAACGATGTTGGGCTACAGGTCACCGGCAGCCCTGTCGGAAAAGCTCCTCAATCGGGCTGATGTGCGAGAGGCATTACGAGGCCACGACTTCGGCACCCTCTTCAAGCTGGCCCGACAGTGGGACGGAACCAGTTTCGTGAAGATCGCGGATGCCTGCGAGATCAAGCCCGAGCGCGTCGGCCGGCTCGCCAGAGGCGAGGGATCCGTTGCGACGTTCGAGAAGATCGTCACCATCGCCGACGGCTTACGCATTCCCGGTCACATGATCGGATTGGCTCCACGCCCTTGGGAGACCGCGCAGAGCAGCGAGAGACATCTCACGTCAACATCAAATACGCCCGAAGATCCTGTCGCCGAGCCCACAGAAGGAGCCGATTTGAGGCGTAGAGATTTCCTGACAGGGGGAATTTCTGCCGTTACCGCACCAGGCCTGGGCCTTGACGAGATCAGGCATATCACGGCGGCAATGGAAGACGCGCGACGTTACCTCGACGGGGATGTGATCGAGTATTTTGGCAAGCGAATCGACTGGTGCCTGACCAGGGACGGAAAACATGGCCCCAGAGAAACCCTCCCCTCAGTTCTCGGGCTGATCGGTGCGGTAGAAAACAGCATCGGCAACACCAAGCAGAAATTTCGGGACGGATTATTGAGCATCGGCGCACGGAGTGCCGAATTCGCCGGTTGGCTCTACCGGGACTCCCGGAATCACGGTATCGCCGACTACTGGCGCGACCGTGCGATCGAATGGGCCCGGGAGTCCGACAACGGCGCGATGCAGGGGTACGTTCTCCTGAAGAAGAGCCAGGCAGCATGGGACGACCGTGACCCGGTGAAGATGCTGGAACTGGCTCAGGCAGCGCAGCAGGACACATGGGAACTCCCCGCCCATGTACGAGCCGAGGCCGCACAGCAGGAGGCCCGAGCGCACGCGATGTTGGGAACGGATATCGGCCATGTCGAACGCAAGCTTGACGAGTCCCGTGAACTACTGGGAAACGCGAGGCGGTTTGAGACCGGGCAGCCGGCGGCGCAACTCGGGGGCCACTACGGCACCGAACTGCTCTCCATGCAGACCGCGATCTGCTACTGCGAGGCAGGAAGACCACAGCGTGCGATCGCCATCTACAAGGAGAAGCTCACGGCGGGCGCTTTTTCGCGCCGCGACCACGGATATTTCCTCTCGCTCATGGGCGGGACGCTCGCGCTGGCGGGGGAACCCGATGAGGCGGCTCGCACCGGTTTGGACGCGCTCGGCATCGCTGCGGAGACATCATCGGTCAGGACTGCTCACGAACTCGGACGTCTCTCCGATCGGCTCAGTCCATGGAAACACCGGCCGCTCGTGCGAGAATTGCGGGACGCTCTCGCGGGGTGAGTGTACGTCCCCGGCTAACGTTCGACAGACACCCAGTCGGATACCGCCCGAATCACCGAAGACTGCCACTCCTGGGTCTGCGGATGCAGATATCCAGGGTCGTCATGGACAGCGAAACCATGCTGTGCGCCGTCGATCTCCAGGAGCCGGTGCTCTCCCTTCAGGGAGCTGATCGCCGATCGGGAACTCTCCACCGGAATGAAGGTGTCCCTCGTTCCATGGATGACAAGCACCGGGGCTTTGATTTCCTGAAGCGACTGCCGGGGATCCAGATGGAACACTTCGTTGAGCAGTGCGCGCCCGAGCCGGAAGGTCGGAGAATGCTCCAGGAACCCGCGGGTCGCCAGTTCCTCACCCTCCTGCTCATCGATTCTTTCGCCGTTCCAGTACGGCTTGTCCTCGATGAAGCGCTTCTTGTAGTTCAGCAGGGGATTCATGAGCGTGAGGCTCTGCACGTCCTGCGGCCGGTTTGCCGCGAAGGCTGCACAGATGCCTCCGGCGAAACTCGTGCCCACCAGATGTACCGCATCGCACGCCATGAGCGTGCGGACATGGTCGGTTGCCGCTCTGATGTCGTTGAGGACCCCCGCGATCGTCAGTTCTTCCTGACGCCCCTCGCTCTCCCCGTGCCCGCGCAGATCGAACCGCAAGGAGCCGACGCCTGCATCGAGAAGCCCCTCGGTAAGGCGGCTGAAAAAACCGCCTTCCTCCCGTGTCACACCACCACCATGGACCAGAACCGCCACGCCACGCGGTGCCCCGGAGGGACATGCCACGCTTCCCCGGAGCAGGAGACCGTCGAGGCTGCGGAAGCTCGTTTCACCACTCATGCCGGATGCCTTACCCCACCCCGGGGTACGTCAACGCCCCAGGAGCCCCATATGAGCAGCGATGTCCGGCTCCGCACCGCGACGTCGAGCGCACGGGCGCCCCCGGCCGCTCGGGGCACCAGTGCCGCAGCGGCGGGGACAGCCGTGAGTGCGCGGACAGCGGCGGGTGAGCCCCGCCGGGGCCGGCCGATTGAGCGGGGGCACCTCGGGCACCGCTCGGGGCGTCGCGTCACCTCCGCCAGAACAGGTGGTGCGTCACGCCGCTCGGGCTGGGCACGGTCTCCAGGTGGAACCGGTCGAGCAGTTCGTCGGGAGACTCCCAGAGCCGCAGCCCGGACCCGAGCTTCAACGGCGAGACCGCCACATGCAGGGTGTCGACGAGGCCGGCGTCGAGGAACTGCCGGACGGTGGTGACCCCGCCGCCGAGCCGGACGTCCTTGCCCCGCGCCGCCTCCCGGGCCCGTTCGAGGATCGTGGCCGGGCTGCCGTCGACGAAGTGGAACGTGGTGTCGGAGAGGGTGAACGACGGACGCGTGTGGTGGGTCATGACGAAGACCGGCGTGTGGAACGGGGGCTCCTCCCCCCACCAGCCACGCCACTCGTGGTTCTCCCAGGGCCCGCGCTGGGGACCGAACTTGTTGCGGCCCATGATCTCGGCGCCGATGTTCCGCGCGAAGTCCCGCGTGAAGTAGTCGTCGAGGCCCCTGCTCCCCCCGGAATCCGTGCGCATGGGCCAGCTCGCCGTGGCTCCGGCCCAGGCGAACAGCCTCTCGGGACGGTCCAGGCCGAACGGTTGGTCGAGACTCTGGTGCTCCCCGGCACCGATTCCGTCGCTCGACACGTTGAAGTTCATGACTCTCAGCAGTTGATCCACGGGGTGTCCTCGTCATTCCTGTCGCGTCATCGTGCGGGCGAGGCGCCGCACATCATGACGTCGAACGGGACGTGGCCCGATCGACAGCGGCCCGCGACTTTTTTCCACACCGCGCCGCAGGACAATCCCGCCGTCAGGCTGTCGGGCCGGCCACGGTCCGGGCTCGGGCCGGCCGCGGTCCGGGCTCGGACCGGGTGCCGGGAGGGGTACGGAGGGGGAGGTTCCGTACGCATGTACGGGGACGGCCGTCACCCCTTGGCCCCGTGAGCCGCTTCCGGGGCACCCCGATGGACCCCCGGACGCCCACGGTCCGGTGCGCAGTGTGCGCACACGCCGTGCGTCGCCGTGGGCTTCCCGCGGGCCGGGCGGGCCGGCTCCGTTACGAGTGGCCCAGGTCCTCCGTGTCGCCGTCCGCCACCGCGCCCGTCAGGACCGAGCCGCTGTCGCGCGCCGGGCGGAGCGGGAAGGCGTCCGTGCCGACCGAGTCCAGGACCGGGGGCGCCGGGCGCAGGGGTTTGGGCATGACCGCCGCTTCCGAGTGGCCGCCGCAGCCGTACGCCAGGGAGACGACACGGCCGTCCGCCGGGGAGAACTCGTTCGCGCAGACGCCGAACGCCTGGCGCAGCGAGCCCGCCAGAGGCAGCAGGAAGCCGCAGGAGACACAGGGGGCGGGCGCCGCCTGGGCCATGGGGGTCTTCGCGCCGAAGGACTCGTCCCAGCGGTCCGCGGCCACGTGGAGCCCGTAACGGGAGAGGACGCGCGCCCTGCGCATGCCCAGCTCCTCCGCGACCGCCGCGATCGTGCTGCGCGCGGGCACGGCCGGTACGGCGTCGGTGCCCGGTCCGGCCAGGTCGGAGGCGAGGCCTGCGGCGTCCTCCGCGGCGACCTCGGCCGCGTCCTCCGCCTCGACCAGGTCCGCGAGGTTGCGCGGGGTCACCTCGGGCACCACGGAGTTCGGCGGGGGCATGTCCTCGCCCGAGTAGCCGGGCTCCAGGCGCAGATCCTCCGCCTCCGTCGGCAGCAGATCGCCGGGGCCCATGTCGCCCGGACGCAGCCGCTCGCTCCAGGGCACCCATTCGGGGGCCAGCAGGGAGTCCGAGCCGGGCAGCAGCACCGTTTCGTCCAGCGTGACGTTCTTCGCGCGGGAGGCGCGGGCGACCGTCACCGCCCAGCGCCAGCCCCGGTAGCCGGGCTCCTTGCACTCGAAGAAGTGGGTGACGACCCTGTCCCCGTCAGCCACCGCCGAGACATGCTCCCCGACCACACCGGGGGCGGCGGCCTCCTCGGCAGCCGACCGGGCGAGGTCTACCGCCTCGGCGCACAGACGGTCAGGGATTCGGCTTCGCGTCGTCGCAGCACTCACAGGTCTCGCTTCTCTCCTACGCCGTCTCACGGGTGCGCCGGCCGAATCGCGATGTACGAGCCGAGGGCGGAGCGGACCAGAGGGCCGCATCGACGTCCACGCCCGATCTCTCCTCGGGCACGCCTACTGTCATCCATTCTGCGGGATGACAAAGAGGCGCGCGGCCGAGAACAACCGCCGGTGGCGCGCTACGCACGCTACCCCCTCCGCCGCCCGCCGCCCACCTGCACGTCGTCTTTCCCGCACTTCGGGCCACTCCGCAACCAGGCCGTAACCGAGTGGACCCCTACGGTGAACTGGGCGGGGAGCCTTCCGGACCGGCCGGGCGAGTCCGCCGGCCCCTCCCGTGTCCTCCCGCGCCCCACGGGCCCGCCTCTCCCCCACCCGGGTGTATCCGTCTCCGGGGTGCGTGTATCCGGCCCCGGCCGGGGGCAGGCGCCCCGGGGTGAACAGCGACAGGCTCTCCGGCGGCCCGCGCCGGCTCCTCCGTCATGGGACCGTCACGGCCCCGTCATGCGCCGGATCGGTTCGCGCCAGAGGCCCTTGGGGCACTATGACGGGGTGGCAGCCGTAAGGTCGTCCGACGCGTACGCGTCCGGCGGCCCGCTCCGGAGGACCGGGCGGGCCGTCGGCCGCGCCGTGCGTCTGCCGTTCACCGCCTCCGCGCGCGGGATCAGGAAGGCGACCCACGCGCACGGCGCGGGCGAGTCGGGGCTCGGCAAGCTGATCGAGCTGCACGCCGTGAACGGCGCGGGCGATGTCATGATCACCGTCGCGCTCGCCTCGACCGTCTTCTTCTCCGTACCGACCGACGAGGCGCGCGGCCGGGTCGCGCTCTACCTCGCCGTCACCATGGCGCCCTTCACGCTGCTCGCCCCGGTCATCGGCCCGCTCCTGGACCGTCTGCCGCACGGCCGCCGCGCCGCCATGGCCGCCGCCATGCTGACCCGCGCCGTCCTCGCGATCGCCATGTCGACCGCGGTGATCACCGGGGGCCTGGAGCTGTATCCGGCGGCGCTCGGGGTGCTCGTCGCGTCGAAGGCGTACGGGGTGGTCCGCAGCGCGGTCGTGCCCCGGCTGCTGCCACCGCGCTTCTCGCTCGTACGCGCCAACTCCCGTGTCACGCTCGCCGGTCTGCTGGCCACCGGCGTGGCGGCGCCGATCGCCGCCGGGCTCCATCTGATCGGGCCGCGCGGGCCGCTGTACGGGGCCTGCGTGATCTTCCTGTGCGGCGCGATGCTGGCGTTCACACTGCCGCCCACGGTCGACTCGGCCAAGGGGGAGCGCAAGGCCCGGCTGGTCACCGTGGACCACGGCAGGACCGGCCGCCGGGAGAAGGAGCGGCGGCCCACGCTGCGGACGGTGGGGCCCGCCGTGCTCCACGGTCTCCAGGCCAACGCCTCGCACCGCCTCCTCTCCGGCTTCCTGACCTTCTTCCTCGCCTTCCTCCTGCGCGAACACCCCATCGCGGGCCAGAACGCGGCGGTCTCCCTCGGCATCGTCGGTGTCGCCGCGGGCGCCGGGAACGCGATCGGCACGGCGGTCGGCGCGTGGCTCAAGGCGCGCGGACCCGAACTGATCATCGCCACGATGCTGGGCATCGCCCTGTCCACCGCGGTCGTGGCGGCGCTGCTCTTCGGCGGCGTGATGATGGCGGTGCTCTGCGCCGTCGCCGGGTTCTCGCAGGCGCTGTCGAAGCTGTCCCTGGACGCGGTGATCCAGCGCGACGTGCCGGAGGAGGTACGGACGTCCGCGTTCGCCCGCTCCGAGACGCTGCTCCAGATGTCCTGGGTGGTCGGGGGCGCGATCGGTATCGCGCTGCCGCTCAACGGGGTGCTGGGGATGGGCGTCGCCGCGGGCATCATGGCGCTGGGCGCGCTGGTGGCCGTACGGGGGCTGCTGACCACCGCGCGGCGCGGCTCGCCGCACCCGCGTGTGGCGTGAACGGGGGCGACCGATAGCCTTCGCCCCATGACCGTTGCGTTCTTCTCTGGTAGGTACCGCCGGGCCGGCGTCGCTCTCGGCGCGGTGTCCGCCGGACTCCTCGTCCTCGCCGCCTGTGACAAGCCGACGCCGCTCGCGACCGTGACGGTCAACAGCGAGTCGGTCAACACCGGGGCGGCCTGCTACAACGACGGCAAGGCCATCAAGGAGGCGGACATGCAGCCCTGCCTCAACAAGAAGGCCGAGAAGACGATCACGGTCGCCGTGGACGACAAGATCCGCTTCGGCGTCGACCCGGAGATCGCCGAGCGCGGCTGGACGCTCTTCATCAACGGCCAGCCCGCCGAGCAGGAGCCGTACAAGAAGACGTACCGGTCCATCCCGGCCAGCGCGTTCTTCTCCAGCCAGACCGGCGAGACGACCAACGAGACCCAGGTCAGCGTGGTCGAGACGACGGGCAAGTCGCTGACCGGTGTCTGGCACTTCGAGTTCAAGAAGAGTTCCTGACCCCGCGCGGGCCCGTCCCGCCCCCGACCAGGCGCCGTCCCGTCCCCGACCCCGCGCCGACCCGCTCCCGACCGTCGCTTCGAGAGGTTCCGCCATGCGTGTACTCGTCGTGACGTCCGTGGCGGCGGAGGCCGACGCCGTGGCCGCCGGGCTCGGCCGGTACGCGGCCAGTGGCGTACGGGAGCTGACCGGCGGGTACGAGATGACGGGCCACGCCCAGTACACGCCGCGCCCCGGCTCCGTGCAGATACCGGTGGTGGACGTGCTGGCGGGCGGTGTCGGCCCGACGGCCGCCGCGGTCGCCACGGCGACGGCCCTCGCGGCCTCCCCGTACGACCCGCCGTACCACCTCGTCGTCTCCGCCGGGATCGGCGGCGGCTTCCTGCCGCGGGCGCCGATCGGCTCGCTCGTCGTCGCGGACGCCATGGTCGCGGCCGATCTGGGCGCGGACTCCCCCGACGGCTTCGCCGCCGTCGACGAACTGGGCTTCGGCCGCTCCGTACACCGTCCGCCGGCGGAACTCGCGGCCAGGATGGCGGCGGTGCTCGGCGCCGATCCGGCGCTCCCCACGCTCCTCGCGCCCGTCCTGACCGTCTCGACCGCGACCGGCACGGCCGCGCGCGCGGCGGAGCTGGCCGCGCGTCACCCCCGCGCCGGGGCGGAGGCGATGGAGGGGTACGGGGTCGCGGAGGCCGCCGCCGTCCACGGCGTACCGTGTACGGAGGTCCGCGCGATCTCGAACGCGATCGGCCCGCGCGACCGCGCGTCGTGGCGGATCGGCCAGGCGCTGGAGTCGCTGCGGAACGCGTTCACCCTGCTCACCCCTGTCTTCGAGGAGCCGTCATGACGTCCTCCCCCGCCGGTTCACCGCTGCGGATCGCGTTCTCGCCGTGCCCGAACGACACGTTCGTCTTCGACGCCTGGGCACACGGCCGGGTGGCGGGGGCACCGGAACTCGACGTCACGTTCGCGGACATCGACATCACCAACGGCATGGCGGAGCGCGGCGAGTTCGACGTGCTGAAGGTCTCGTACGCCGTACTGCCCTGGATCCTCGACGAGTTCACGCTCCTGCCCTGCGGCGGCGCGCTGGGCCGCGGCTGCGGGCCCCTGGTCCTCACCAAGGAGGCGGGCGCCGATCTGACCGGGAAGACCGTCGCCGTACCGAGCGAGCGCTCCACGGCCTATCTGCTCTTCCGGCTGTGGGCGGCGGACGTGGTCCCCGGCGGCGTGGGCGAGATCGTCGTGCTGCCCTTCCACGAGATCATGCCGGCGGTACGGGACGGCAAGGTGGACGCCGGACTGGTCATCCACGAGGCGCGCTTCACCTATCAGAACTACGGGCTGCACAGCCTGGCCGACATGGGCGAGCACTGGGAGTCCACGACGGGCCTGCCGATCCCGCTGGGAGCGATCGTCGCGAAGCGCTCCCTGGGCGCGGAGACCCTGCGGCTGCTGGCCGATTCGGTCCGCCGGTCGGTGCGGATGGCGTGGGACGACCCGGAGACGTCGCGTCCGTACGTACGGGAGCACGCCCAGGAGATGGACCCGGGCGTCGCGGACCAGCACATCGGCCTGTACGTCAACGAGTTCACGGCGGATCTGGGCGAGGACGGCTACGCCGCGATCCGCGGCCTGCTGACCCGCGCGGCGGCGGAGGGCCTGGTGCCCGCCCTCCCGGCGGGAGCGCTGGACTTCGCCTGAGCCGGACCCATGCCGGGAAGGCATGGAAGAAGGCCGGAGCGGGGACGTGACGCCGTGCCGGACGGGACAGGACGTGACGTGCGCGCTCCGGCCTTCCGGAAACGGGCGTGCGGCGGCCGGTCGGTCCGGCGGCCGGGGCGGGCGGTCAGACGTCCAACTGGTCCGCCACCGCGCGGAGCAGGCCCGCGATCTTCGCGCCGTGGACCTTGTCGGGGTAGCGGCCGCGCTCCAGCATCGGGGTGATGTTCTCCAGCAGCGTCGTCAGATCCTGCACGATCGAGGCCAGTTCGTCCGGCTTACGGCGCTGGGCCGCCGCCACCGAGGGCGTCGGGTCGAGGACCGTCACGGAGAGCGCCTGGTCACCGCGCTGACCCGCGACGACGCCGAACTCCACACGCTGGCCCGGCTTGAGGGCGTCGACTCCGTCGGGGAGGACCGACGAGTGCACGAAGACGTCGCCGCCGCCGTCGCGGGAGAGAAAGCCGAAGCCCTTCTCGCTGTTGAACCACTTGACCTTGCCGGTAGGCACGTCTGTCCTCGTCCTTGTACTCGTTGGGGCGCTGGCGCGCGCGAAACGGCTCTGGATAGCACTACAGCGGGTCGTCGACCCGCCACACCCAAGGCTAATGGCCCAGGGGCTGGTGACAAGACGTTGCCGGACGGTTCCTGTCCGCTGCCTTCCGCAGGGAACTACCCTGGTGAGGTGACTGCTACTCCTGCACCCCGATCCACCGGCCGGCCGACGGCTCTCGCGCGCGACGAGGCCGGGCCCGGCGACGGGCTGGTCCGGGCGGGCGCGATCGTCTTCATCGTCGGCGCCGTGGCCACGCTCGCCACGGTCACCCCGCTGTTCCTCGGCTCGGACCCGTTCCCGACGATCGCCTACGCCGTCTCCATGCTGATGGGCGTCGGGTTCGCCGTCGCCGGCGCGGGCGTGCTGCGCTCGGTCGCCGCGCAGCGCAGCCGGGACAAGGGACAGGAGCAGGGGCAGGGGCGGAACCAGGGCTGAGCGCGAGGCCGGCGGCCGGGGTCACGGACGTACCCCTCGCCGGCCGGCGTGCCCCTCCGGCCGGGTCACCGGCCGACGTACCCCTCCAGCCACGCCGGGAACGCCGTCAGGTCCGTCAGGACGACGTCCGCCCCCGCCGTACGCAACTCCTCCTCGCCGCACGGGCCCGTCGGTACGGCCACGGAGAGCGCCCCCGCCGTACGCGCCCCGCGCACATCGCCCGTGTGGTCGCCGACGTACACCGTCGCCCCGTGCTCGCGCAGCGCCTCGCCCTTCGCCTCGGCCCACAGCCGGCCGATGACCGCGTCCGCCTCGATGCCGAGGTGGCCGAGGTGGAGCTCGGCGTTCGGCTCGTGCTTGGCGGTGACGACGATCGCGCGGCCACCGAGCGCCCGCACGGCGGCTATCGCCTCACGGGCGCCGGGCAGCGCGAGGCTCGGGACGATCGCGAATGTGGGATAGATCTCCCTGTACCGGTCGCCCATCTCCGCGATCCGCGCCTCGGGGAACCAGTGCGCCAGCTCCTCGTCGAGCGGCGGGCCGAGCCGGCTGACGGCGAGGTCCGCGTCGATATGCACCCCCGTCTCGGCGGAAAGCGCCTGGTAGACGGCGTGGATACCGGGCCGGGAGTCGATGAGGGTCATATCGAGGTCGAAGCCGACCACCGGGCCCGTCCGGCCCGTGCGCGATGCCGTGGATGCCGTCGTTGTCGCCGATGTCGTGGAGGGTGCCATGCGGGCCATTCTGCCCGGACCGCCGGGGCAGAGGCCGGGCCCGTGGGGTGGCTTGAACCGGGTGCTTAGACTTAGCCAAGCCTTACCACCTCGCCCTCGCGCACTCCGTCCGCCCCGACCGTCTCCGATGGGTTCCGATGCCAGCCGCCGTCGTCCCGACGACCCCGCCCCGTACCGCCAGGGGCGGACTCGTCGTCCGCCGTGCCGGCTGGACGGTGGCCGGTGTCGTGGCCGTCCTGGTCGCCGTCCTGCTGAGCCTCGCCGTCGGCGCGCGGGCCGTCGCGCCGTCCGCCGTCGTCGACGCCCTGCTGGGCTCGGGGCACGGGGACGACGCCGAGGTCATCCGCCAACTGCGTGTCCCGCGCACGCTGATCGGGCTGATGGTCGGCGCCGCGCTCGCCCTCGCCGGTACGGCCCTCCAGGGCATCACCCGCAACCCGATCGCCGACCCCGGCATCCTCGGCGTCAGCCAGGGCGCCTCGGTGGGCGTCGTCCTGGCGATCGCCTTCGCCGGGGTGCACACCCTCTCCGGTTATGTCTGGTTCGCGTTCGCGGGCGCGGGCGTCGCCTCGGTCGCGGTGTACGCGATCGCCGCCCGGGGGCGCGGCGGCGCGACCCCCGTCAAGCTCGCCCTCGGCGGCGCGGCGATCAACGCGCTGCTGGTGTCGGTGACGATGGGGGTCCTGACGACGAGCGCGGCGACGCTGGACGAGTTCCGCTTCTGGCAGGTCGGGGCGCTCGCCGGGCGGAACGCCGAAGTGGCCGCCCAGGTCTGGCCGTTCCTGCTGGTCGGCACGGTCCTGGTGGTCTCCGTGGCGCGCGGTCTGGACGCGCTGGCGCTCGGCGAGGACGTCGCGAAGGGGCTGGGCCAGAACGTCGCGGCCGTACGGATCCTGGGCGGCGTCGGCGCGACCGTGCTGACCGGTGTGGGCGTCGCGGCGGCGGGCCCGATCGCCTTCATAGGGCTGGCCGTTCCGCACATCGCCCGCGCGCTGGTCGGCACCGACCACCGCTGGGTGCTCCCGATGGCCGCGCTGATCGGCCCCGTCATGCTGCTGGTCTCCGATGTGATCGGCCGGATCGTCTTCCCGCCGGGCGAGGTCCCGGCGGGGGTGATGACGGCGCTGATCGGGGTGCCGTTCCTGGTCACGCTCGTACGGCGGAAGGCGGTGCCCGCGTGACGACCACGGCGGAGACCCCGAAGGCGCCCGCCCCCGCGCGCGGGATACGCCCCGCCGGGTACACCCGGGTACGGGCGGCGCGCGGATCGTTCCTGCTGCACCGGCGCTCCGCCGTCGTCGCCGCCGGGCTCGCCGCCGTCCTGGCCGCCGTCTGTGTCGCGTACCTGAGCGTCGGCGAGAGCTTCGTGCCCCCCGCCGAGGTGCTGAAGGTCCTCACCGGACAGCCGTCCCCGCAGGAACTGGTCGTGGGGACGCTGCGGCTGCCGCGCATGGTGGTCGGGCTGCTCGTCGGGCTCGCGTTCGGGGTCGCGGGCGCGCTGATCCAGACCGTCGCCCGCAACCCGCTCGCCAGCCCGGACATCATCGGCGTCAGCCAGGGCGCGAGCGCGCTCACGGTCGGTGCGATGACCTACGGGGTGACGTCCTTCTCCGTACTCCCCTATCTCTCCGTCACCGGCGGCATCCTGGCGGCGGGGCTGGTGTACGTCTTCGCGTGGCGCGGCGGGCTGCACGCCACGCGCTTCGTCCTCATCGGCATCGGCTTCGCGATCGCGCTGCGCTCGATCACCACGCTCTTCCTGACCAAGGGCGACTATCTGGTCGCCCAGCAGGCCCAGGTGTGGATGACGGGCTCGCTCAACGGGCGCGGCTGGGACGTGGCCGCGCCGCTCGGCTGGGTGCTGCTGGCCGCCCTGCCGGCGGTGGCGTGGGCGGCGTACGCGCAGCGCACCGTCTCGATGGACGACGACACCGCCACCGCGCTCGGCGTACGGCTCGGGCGCGTCCGGCTCGGACTGGTGCTGCTCGGGGTGGTGCTGGCGTCGGTGGCGACGGGCGCGGCGGGCCCGGTCGACTTCGTGGCGCTGCTGGCGCCGCAGGTCGCGCGGCGCATGACGCGTACGGCACAGATCCCGCTGGCCTGCTCGGCGCTGATGGGCGCGGTGGTCGTCGTACTGGCGGATCTGCTGGCGCGCAGGCTGCTGTCGCCGACGGAGCTGCCGGTGGGCGTGCTGACGGCGGCGGTGGGCGCGCCGTATCTGATCTGGCTGATCGTCCGCGGACGTACCGCGGGAACCGGCACGGGAGGCAAGGGATGAGCAAGCTCGTCGCGCGTGAGCTGACGCTCGCCTACGAGGACCGTACGGTCGTCCACGGACTGGACCTGGCCGTCCCGGACGGCCGGGTGACGGTCATCGTCGGCCCGAACGCCTGCGGCAAGTCGACCACCCTGCGCGCGCTGGGCCGGCTGCTGCGGCCGAAGGGCGGTTCGGTCCTGCTGGACGGTACGGAGCTGGCGCGCATCCCGACCCGGCGGATCGCGCAGTCGATCGGGCTGCTGCCCCAGTCGCCGGTCGCGCCGGAGGCGATCACCGTCGCCGACCTGGTCGCGCGCGGCCGGCAGCCGCACCAGCACTGGTGGCAGCAGTGGTCGGACGAGGACGAGCGCGCGGTGACCGACGCGATGGCCCGTACGGATGTGACCGCGCTCGCCGACCGGCCGGTGGACGAGCTGTCGGGCGGGCAGCGCCAGCGCGTCTGGATCGCGATGGCGCTGGCCCAGGAGACGGAGCTGCTGCTCCTGGACGAGCCGACGACGTTCCTGGACATCGCGCACCAGGTGGAGGTCCTGGACCTGGTACGCCGCCTCAACCACGAGCAGGGCCGTACGGTCGTGATCGTGCTCCACGACCTCAACCAGGCGGCCCGGTACGCGGATCACCTGGTCGCCATGAAGGCGGGCCGCATCGTGGCCGAGGGCGCGCCGGGGGAGATCGTCACGGCGGAGCTGGTCCGGGAGGTCTTCGGGCTGGAGTCGGTGGTGGTCCCCGACCCGGTGACGGGGTCACCGCTGGTGGTGCCGGGGGCGCCGTACAGCCCGGCGGGGAACGGCACGGCGGTGGACGGCGCACCCGGCACGGCGTCGGACGCGAAGGGCGTGGCGGCCGGGGGCGGTTCCGGCCGGGAGGCCGGGCGTACCGCCTGACGGCCGGGGGTCGAGGCCCGTCGAGGGGCGGGGAGCGGCGCCCCGGTGGCCCGCGTACACGTGAACACGTGCGGCCCCGTACGGATGAATCCGCGCTCTTCCCGGGATGCCGGGCGCCACGGGTCGGCAGGCTGTTCCCGGGCGAACGTTCCCGGGCGAACGTTCGCCCGAGCGCACACGGAGAACCCGAAGAGGGCGAGGACGACCGTGACAGCTACCGCCGGCCCCCCGGCCGACCCTCCTCCGACATCGACATCAGCCTCGACATCGCCGTCGGCATCGGCATCGCCGTCGACATCGGCCTCGGCCTCGGCAGCCGGAGAGAGAGGTCCGGCGGGCCGGGCTCCCGGCTTCCCGATGGAGCGCACCTGCCCGTACCGAACGCCCCCGGGCTACGACGGGTTGCGCGCGTCCGGGCCGGTGTCCCAGGTGAGCCTGTACGACGGCCGGCTGGTCTGGCTGGTCTCCGGGAACGCCGAGGGCCGCGCGCTGCTGCCCGATCCGAGGCTCTCCTCCGACACCGACCACCCCGACTTCCCCTTCCTGACGGAGCGCCTCGGCACCCAGAGGTTCGACGCCCTTCCCCTGATCGGCACGGACGACCCCGAACACGCGCGCCAGCGCAAGCTGTTGACCTCGGGCTTCGGCATCCGCAGGATCGCCGCGCTGCGTCCGTACATCGAGCGGACCGCCGAGGCGCTCCTCGACCGGATGCTCGCCGGAGGCGACCCGGCGGACCTGGTCACCGCCTACACCCTGCCCCTCGCCACCGACGCGACCTTCGCGCTGCTGGGCGTACCGGAGGAGGACCGTCCGCAGCTCGACGCGTGCTCCCGCCGTGCGCTCTCCCCGGCCGACGGGGACGGGGCGGACGTCCCCGCGCAGGCGTTCCAGGAGATCCTGGCCTATCTCCGCGACCTGATCGCGCGAAGGCTGCGGGTGCCCGGTGACGAGCTGATCGACGACATGATCACGCTCGCCCGGAACCGGGACGGCACGGGCCCGGCCGGTGCGGACGCGGAAGCGCTGGTGATGATCTGCACCGTCCTGATGATCGGCGGCAACGAGACCACGTCCAGCACGATCGCCACCTCCGTCCTGGCCCTGCTCGAACACCCCGATCAGCTCGCCGCGTTGCGGAACGACCCGTCGCTGATCCCCGGCGCGGCCGACGAGCTGAACCGGCTCACCTCCGTCACGGACGGGCTCCAGCGGGTGGCGACGGCGGACATCGAGATCGCCGGACGGACCATCAGGAAGGGCGACGGTGTGATCATCTCGACGATGCTGATGAACCGGGACCCGAGCGCCTGGGAGGACCCGGACGTGCTGGACATCCGCCGGAAGGCGGGCCGCCATGTCGCGTTCGGCTACGGCATCCACCAGTGCGTCGGACAGAACCTGGCCCGCGCCGAGATGGAGGTCGCGCTCGACACCCTGCTGCGCCGGGTTCCGTCCCTCCGGCTGGCCGTCTCCCCGGAGCAGGTACGGGGCAGCGTCCCGCACGCGCTGCTGGGCGGCGTGGCCGAGCTGCCGGTCGCCTGGTAGCGCCGGCGCCATGGCCCCCGGCATCCCCGGCGACACCGGCGTCGCCATCGACACCGAACGGTGCATCGGCGCGGCGATGTGCGTCCTGCACGCGCCCGCCGTCTTCACCCAGAACGACGACGGCGTGGCCGCGCTGCTGCCGGACCACGGGGACACGGTGGAGTCGCCGGAAGCGGTGGAAGCGGTCCGCGAGGCCGTGGCGACCTGCCCCGTCCAGGCGATCACCCTGCGGTAGCCGCAGGCAGCCGCAGACAGCCGCAGTCAGCCGCCCGGGGGCTACCGGGCGGTCTTCCGCCGGGCGCGCCAGACCAGGTACAGCGCCGAGGACACCGCCGCCGTACGGAGCACCACCGGCCAGACCCCGGTCAGCGCGTCCGCCATGCCGTCCTTGGGGATCACCTCGCCCCAGCGGCCGTCCGTCCGGCCCCAGATCCAGACCAGGCCCCCGGCCGCCGACACGCCCGGCAGGCCGAAGACCGCCCACTTCGCCTCGGCGCGGGAGAGGGTCCGGGAGGCGTACGCGAGGAGCCAGCCGCCGCCGAGGGCCAGCCAGGAGCCGAGGAACGCGCCCGCGACCAGCAGGGCCGCCGCCAGCAGCAGGAACGGGTTGGACAGGCCGTTGCCCTTGGCCGGGCGGGGCCGGCGGCGGAGCCGGAAGCTCCGGCGGGGGCCGGTGGCGCCCGCCGTACCGTCCGGGGCCCCGGCGGCCTCCGTACCGGTGCCGTCCGCGCCGTCCTCCACCACCGCCGGATCCGTCGCGTCCGCGGTCTTCTTCGGCGGCGGTGGCGGCGGCGGCTTGAGCATGTCGGGGATCTCGACCCCGCCCACGAACCCGTGCGTCGGCTCCGCCGACATGCCGCCCATGCCCGCCGGGCCGGAGTCGATCCGCCACCAGTCGGGCCCGGGGCGGGCGCGGGGCGGCGTCCTCGGCGCGGAGTCCGTGGGGGGTACGGGGGACTCCGCGGCCTGCGCGGGGATCCTGGGGCCCTGTTCCGCCTCCGGTCCGGTCGGCGGGGCGGCGGCGTCCGGGACGGCGGGCGGCGGGGCGAACGGCATCGGGGTGACGGTCCACACCTCCGACGCCTCCGGTGCCGCCGGCGCGGCTGGTGTCGCCGGCGGCAGCGGCTCGTCCGGCTCGGCGGGCCCGCGCGACTCGACGGGCCCCGACGGCTCTGACGGCCCGGCCGCCCCGGCCGGCTCCGGCGCCCCGGGTCCGGTAGAGCCCGCGGCCCCCGAGGTCCCCGTGGCCCCCGAGGACCCCGCGGCCCCCTTGGAGCCCTTGGCCCCCTTCGTCCCCAGCAGGCCGAGCCCCTTCGCCAGCCCCGTCCGCTGCCGCTGCACCGGTACCGCGACCTCCGGCGGCTCCGGGGCGCGCGCCGCCCCCGTACCCCCGTACCCGTCGCCGTCCCCCGCGCCGTCCCGCCGGGCGGCCTCCCGTACCAGCACGTGCGGCTCGCCGAGCCGTCCCAGGATCCGGCGGACGGCGGCCGGGCTGTCGGTGCCGAACTTCCCGCGCTGCTTGTCGATCTCGTTGCGCAGGGTCGAGACCAGCCGCATCCGGTCCCCCGAAGGCAGGTGCTGCTGCTGGGCCGCGTCCCCGACACGACTCAGGTAGTCGTAGACGAGCTGGTCGCTCTCGATCCCCACACTGTCCTCCGCACACACGCACCGCACACCCCGGGCCGGCGTGGCCCCCGCCACCACGGCGGCCACAGCGCGATGGTGTCGAACTCCTCCCCCGCGCGTCCACCCCGTCCTTCCAGCACGTACTTCCGGTACGAAGAACGCCGGAATCCACCGCGCCCCGGAAAACCCGCGGCCCGCCCCACCCCTGGGACGCGAGCGGCGGGGCCTTCACGGGCTAACGTGGAACGGATGGGGACCCGCGAAGGCTGAGCAGGAGGCGCACGTGTCCGAAGGAACCGGCGGTACGCCACCGCGCACGCTCGCGGAGGCCCTGCGCACCCAGGGGGACGACTCGCTCGCCGCCCTGCTGCGTGCCAGGCCCGATCTCCTCAACCCGGTGCCCGGCGATCTCTCCCAGCTCGCGACCCGCGCCGGAACCCGCGCGTCCGTCGTACGGGCGCTGGAACGGCTCGACCGGTTCACGCTCCAGACCGCCGAGGCGCTGGCCGTGGCGCCCGAGCCCGCTCCGTACGACACCCTCCGGGCGCTGCTCACCGGCGACGAGGGCGACGAGCGGATCGAGGCGGCGCTGCCCGCCGCCGTGGCGACCCTGCGCGACCAGGCGCTGGTCTGGGGCGCCGACGACCGGCTGCGGCTCGTCCGTACCGCACGCGAACTGCTGGCGCCGTCCGCCACGCACCCCTCGCCGACCGGGCTCGGCCCGACCGTCGCCGAGGCCACGGCCGGGATGTCGCCGGGCAGGCTCCAGGAGATCCTGACGGCGACGGCGCTGCCCTCCACCCACGACCCGGTCTCCGCCGTCGCCGCGCTCACCGCGCTCTTCACCGACCGGACGCGGATGGCGGCGCTGCTCGACACGGCGCCCGTGGAGGCGCTGTCGGTGCTGGACCGGCTGGTGTGGGGGCCGCCGTACGGCGAGGTGACGTCCACCCCGACGCCGCCGGTGCGCTGGCTGCGCGACCGGGGGCTGCTGCTGCCCGCGACCACGCGGACGGTCGTGCTGCCGCGCGAGGCCGCGCTCCATCTGCGCGCCGGGCGCGCGCACCGCAGGCCGGAACCGGCGGCGCCCGCGATCGCGCCGCGTGCGGAGGGGGCGGCCGGCGGCTCGGCCGCCGCGCGTGACCGGGCCGGACGCCCGCCGTCCTCGGTCCTGTCCCCGGCCGCGCGGCCGGAGACCGCCCGTCCACAGGTGGTGGACAGCACGGCGGCGGGCCAGGCGTTCACCGCGCTCGCCACCGTCGAGGAGCTGGCCAAGGACTGGAACGAGGGCGGCCCGAACGTCCTGCGGGCCGGCGGTCTCTCCGTACGCGACCTCAAGCGCACCGCCACCGCCCTGGACGTCACCGAGCCCGTCGCCGCCTTCTGGGTCGAACTCGCCTACGCGGCCGGGCTGTTGGCGTCGGACGGCGAGACGGACGAACGGTACGCGCCGACCCCCGCCTACGACGACTGGCAGGAGCTGCCCGCCCCCGAGCGCTGGGCGCGCCTCGCCACCGCGTGGCTGGCGGCGACCCGTACGGCCGGGCTGGTCGGCAGCCAGGACTCCAAGGGCCGTACGCTCGCGGCGCTCGGCCCCGAGCTGGACCGGGGCCCCGCGCCGGAGGTACGGCGCCGGATCCTCGAACTCCTCGCCACCCTCCCCGAGGGCACCGCCCCCGACCCGGAGTCGCTGCTCGCCCGGCTGCGCTGGGAACGCCCCCTGCGCGGCGCGTCCGCCGCCGGCCGCTCGGACGACCTGCGCGCGCGGCTCGCGGCCTGGACGCTGAACGAGGCGGAGATGCTGGGGATCACGGGCCGGGGCGCGCTGTCGTCCCACGCCCGCGCGCTCCTGGAGAGCGACGGCACGGGCACCGGCACGGACCGGAGCCCCGTCCACCCGGCCGCCGCCCACTCCGCCACCGGACTCTCCCCCACCGGACTCTCCCCCGCCGGGCTCCGCGCCGCCCGCGCCCTCGCGCCGCTGCTGCCCGAGGCCCTGGACCACGTGCTCCTCCAGGCCGATCTGACCGCCGTGGCCCCCGGCCCGCTGCTGCGCCCCCTCGCCGAGCTGCTGTCCGTCGCCGCCGACGTCGAGTCGAAGGGCGGCGCCACCGTCTACCGCTTCACGCCCGGCTCCGTACGCCGTGCCCTGGACGCCGGACAGTCCGCCTCCGACCTGCACGAATTCCTCAAGAACCACAGCCGTACGCCCGTACCGCAGCCACTCGCCTACCTCATCGACGACGTGGCGCGGAAACACGGCCATCTGCGGGTCGGCGTGGCCTCCGCGTACGTACGGTGCGACGACGAGGCCGTGCTCGACGAGATCCTGGCCGACAAGCGCTCCCAGTCCCTGCGGCTGCGCCGCCTCGCGCCGACCGTGCTCGCGGCCCACGCGGACGCGGGGGCGCTGCTCGAAGGGCTGCGCACGATGGGGTTCGCGCCCGCCGCCGAGTCCGCGGACGGCGATGTGATGATCACCCGCGCCCATGCCCACCGCACCCCGCCCCGTACGGCGCCCGCGCCGGTCCCCGACGGACCGCCCACGCCGGACGGCACGCTGCTGAGCGCGGCGGTACGGGCGATCCGGGCCGGGGACATGGCGGCGACGGTGGTCCGCAGGCCGGTGCCCGAACCGATGGCCTCCGGGTCGGCGACCCTGTCGGCGGCGGCGCTGGCCGCCGCCTCCCCGGCCGGGGCGAACGGCGCGCTCCCCCGTACGACCTCCGCCGAGACGCTCGCGACGGTCCAGGCGGCCGCCATGACCGGCTCGTCGGTCTGGATCGGCTACGTCAACGCGGACGGCGCGGCCAGCCAGCGCGTCATCGCGCCGGTCCGGGTCGAGGGCGGCTATGTCACGGCGTACGACCACACGGCCGACGAGGTCCGCACCTACCCGCTGCACCGCATCACGGGCGTGGCGGAGCTGGCCGACGACCCGGCCTGAGCCGCCGCAGCAGGAGCGCCGGCCGGTCGGACACCCGCCCGCCCGGCTTCTCCACGGACACCTTCGGCTCCGGCTCCGGGGCCGACTCCGGCTCAGGCTGCGGCTGCGGCCGGGGCGCGCCGAGCATGTGGAACCGGTGCGAGATCCGCCGTCCCACCAGCAGATAGGCGATGATCGCGCCGCTGGTGTTCAGGATCACATCGTCCACGTCGAAGGCCCGGCCCTCGACCATCGCGCCCTGCGCCATCTCCACCAGCGCCATCACCACGGCGGTCAGCACCACCACCCGCACCAGTCGCAGCCGGCGCGGCATGAGCAGCGGAAGGATCACCCCGAAGGGCGCCCCCATCAGCAGGTTCCCACCGATCTGCTTGCAGGCGGCAAGGAACGTGTAGTCCTCGGCGTACTGCATCAGCGAGTGCCCCGGCCTGAGGTTCGACCCCGCGAGATCGGCGGAGACCGGGGACGGCGTCAGCGTCATCTCTGCCAGCACGGCGGCGAACCCCACCAGGGCGACGAAGGCGACCCCCATGATCGCCACCCGCAACGCGGTCCGTCCCCACGACACACCCCGGCGCGCGGCACTGGCCGGCCCGGTCCTTTCCGTCTCAGCGGTCATAGCCCCCTGATGCCCCCGCCCCACGGGGATACGCGGCCCACGCCACCCCTGATCCCACCGATTCCACGGACGCCGGACCGACGCGGGTGCCGGATCGGCGCGGGATGCGCGACACTGGTCGTTTGGCATCCGGATGCCCTAGCGAATGACGGAAAGGGCGCAACTGTGAACGGACCGCTCATCGTCCAGAGCGACAAGACGTTGCTGCTCGAAGTCGATCACGACCAGGCCGACGCCTGCCGCCGTGCCATCGCGCCCTTCGCCGAACTGGAGCGCGCCCCCGAGCACATCCACACCTACCGGCTGACCCCGCTGGGTCTGTGGAACGCCCGCGCCGCCGGGCACGACGCCGAGCAGGTGGTCGACGCGCTGGTGGAGTTCTCCCGCTATCCCGTGCCGCACGCCCTGCTCGTGGACGTCGCCGAGACGATGGCCCGCTACGGGCGGCTCACCCTGTCCAAGCACCCCACCCACGGCCTGGTCCTGACCTCCACCGACCGGCCCGTGCTGGAGGAGATCCTCCGCTCCAAGAAGGTCCAGCCGCTGGTCGGCAACCGGATCGACCCGGACACCGTCGTCGTGCACCCCTCCGAGCGCGGCCAGATCAAGCAGACGCTGCTCAAGCTGGGCTGGCCGGCCGAGGACCTGGCCGGTTACGTGGACGGCGAGGCGCACGCGATCGAGCTGGACGAGTCGGGGTGGGCGCTGCGGCCGTATCAGAAGCAGGCCGTCGAGGGGTTCTGGCACGGCGGTTCCGGAGTGGTCGTGCTGCCCTGCGGGGCCGGGAAGACGCTGGTCGGGGCGGGTGCGATGGCGCAGGCCAAGGCGACGACGCTGATCCTGGTGACCAATACCGTCTCGGCCCGCCAGTGGAAGCACGAGCTGGTGAAGCGCACCTCGTTGACCGAGGACGAGATCGGCGAGTACAGCGGTACGAAGAAGGAGATCAGGCCGGTCACGATCGCCACGTACCAGGTGCTGACGACCCGCCGTAAGGGCATCTACCCGCACCTGGAGCTGTTCGACTCCCGCGACTGGGGGCTGATCGTCTACGACGAGGTGCATCTGCTGCCCGCGCCCGTCTTCAAGTTCACCGCCGATCTCCAGGCCAGGCGGCGGCTCGGCCTGACGGCGACGCTCGTACGGGAGGACGGCCGCGAGTCGGACGTCTTCTCGCTCATCGGGCCGAAGCGTTTCGACGCGCCGTGGAAGGAGATCGAGGCGCAGGGGTACATCGCTCCCGCCGACTGCGTCGAGGTACGGGTCAACCTGACCGACAGCGAGCGCCTCGCGTACGCGACCGCCGAGACGGAGGAGAAGTACCGCTTCTGCGCGACGACGGCGACGAAGCGGAAGGTGACGGAGGCGCTGGTGCGCAGGCACCAGGGCGAACAGACCCTCGTCATCGGCCAGTACATCGACCAGCTCGACGAGTTGGGCGAGCATCTGGACGCGCCGGTCATCAAGGGCGAGACGAGCAACGCGCAGCGCGAGAAGCTCTTCGACTCGTTCCGGCAGGGCGAGATCTCGGTGCTGGTGGTGTCGAAGGTCGCGAACTTCTCGATCGACCTGCCCGAGGCGACGGTCGCGATCCAGGTCTCCGGTACGTTCGGCTCCCGCCAGGAGGAGGCCCAGCGGCTCGGCCGGGTGCTGCGTCCGAAGGCGGACGGTCACGAGGCGCGCTTCTACTCGGTGGTGGCGCGCGACACGATCGACCAGGACTTCGCGGCGCACCGGCAGCGCTTCCTGGCGGAGCAGGGGTACGCGTACCGGATCGTCGACGCGGACGAACTCCTCACCGAGGGGTGAGGGGGCGGCCCGGGGTGGACGAGGGCGGCCGGTCCTTCGCCGCCGGTGCCCGCCGCGGGAGCGGGGTCCCGTCGCCGGCGGGCGCCCGGGTGTGGTGCCAGGCCGCGTGGGCCAGGAGCGCGAGGGCGCAGAGCGCGTAGGGCGCGATCAGGGGCTGCTGCCACCACGGCAGCCGCAGGGCCGGTTCGCCCTCGTACGGTACGGCCCAGAAGCTGCGGGCCGTCCAGACCGCCCCGGCGACCGCGGCCGTACGGAGCCGGCCCTCGGCGAGCAGGGCCGCCAGCAGCGGTACGCACCAGACCCACTCGTGGGACCAGCTCACCGGGGTGACGAGCAGCGCGGTCAGGGCGGTGAGCAGGATCCCCCAGGTCTCCGAGCCGGACCGGACGACGGCGCGGCGGGCGGTCCACAGCCCGGCGGCGGCGGTGAGCAGGGCCAGGGCCGCCCAGACGGCGCCCGGCTCGGGGGTGTGCAGGAGGCGGGCCAGCAGACCGTGCAGGGACTGGTTGCCCGCGGCCCACGCGGCGCCGGTGCGGTCGGTCTCGAAGATCCGGCGGGTCCAGAACTCGTCGCTGGCGTACGGGAGGACGAGCATCCCGAGCAGCACGGTGCCGGTGAACGCGGCGAGGGCGGTCAGCCCCTGCCGTACCCGGGACGTGAGCAGCAGATACACGATGAAGAGGGCCGGGGTGAGGGTGATGCCCGCCGCGATGCCGAGGGCGAAGCCCTTGCCGAGCGCGTGGTCGGGGCGCGCCAGGTCCCACAGGACGAGGCAGGCGAGGGCGAGGGTGATCTCGCCGAGGAGGATGGTCCGGGCGACGGGTTCGAGCCAGAGCCCGAGGGCCACGGCCGGGGCCAGGGTCATGACCGCGGGCAGGGGCACGGGCACGGTCGCTGTCGCTGTCGCGGCGGACGGGGGGACACCGGACCGGGCGGCGGCGGAACGGGCCACCAGGCGCAGGGAGAGGCGTACGAGCAGCGCCAGCAGCGCCAGGTTGCCGAGGACGAAGACCACCTTGAGGGCGTCGGCGGAGAGCCAGGTGGTCGGTACGAACAGGATCGCCGCGAAGGGCGGGTACGCGAGGCCGGTACCGGGTGTGCCGGGGCCGGACGCGTCGGGGCCGGTGCCGGTGCCGTACAGGTCGGTCCCGTAGGGGTCGGTCCCGCCGAGGACCGCGGCGCCCTCCGCGCGGTAGACGCGGGTGTCGGCCAGCGGGACGGGCCGGGTGACGCAGACGGCGGCGAACGCGGCGAGGGAGAGGACGAGCGCGCCCACTGCGATGAGTGAGCGGGAGGTCACGGTCCGGTAGGTCACGGCCGCGACCCTAGTGGATCAGTGACGGCGCTTGATGCCCGCCTCCTCCGCGTACTCCCCCATCACGGCGACGTTGAACGCCGCGGTCAGGAAGACCTTGGCCGCGCGCAGCGCATTGCCGACCGGGTGGCCCGGGTGGGGGACGGAGCCCGTCGCGGTCGCGCCCGGAAGTGGCGCGCCGTGCGGGGCGTGGATCGGGGTGAAGGTTGCTGTGCTCATGTCTCCATGGTCCCTCCGGGGCCTGTGGATGACATCGGCCCACGGTGTGAACCGCGTGTGCGCCGCTGTACGACTTTCGGCCGGGTGGGGTCCCCTGGAGGACGGACCCCGAGGAACCCCAGGGACGGAGCCCGGCGGAGCCTCCGGGACAGAGCCTGGCGGAACCCCCGGGACGGGCCGCGGAGGAAATCCATTCGCCCGGTCGTCACCGACTGGCTACAATCCTGCACCTTGCCCGCCTCCCTCCGCTGGGAGCGCCGTCGTCCGGACGGAAACCGGACGGCCGACCGCCATGACGTGAGCCACGCCGGACCGGAGCCCGCCGTCCGGCCGTCCCGCACGTACATCCGCAGGCACCGACGCAGGTACCGGCGCGGGTACGCACGGACGGCAGGAGCGCGCGGCCCGTCGGCGTGCGTACAGCCCCGGAGGCACCACCGTGACCGCGCCCCTCGATCCCCCCGACCCCCTGTCGCGCGAACGCGCCCATCTCGGCGCCTCCCGCTCCGCCCTGCGCGCGATGCGCGAGGACGTGCAGGCGCTCGACATCCGCGACGTCACCGCGAACTGGGTCAACGCGGCCGTCCTCCAGTCCCAGATCGACGAGCGCGTCAAGGCGCTCGCCGATCTCGCCCACACCCCGCTCTTCTTCGGCCGGCTCGACTATCTGCACGCCGTGGGGGCGGAGGAGGCCGAGGGCGCGGAGGGCGAGTCGTTCTACATCGGGCGGCGGCACGTCCACGACGCCGAGGGCGACCCCATGGTGATCGACTGGCGCGCGCCCGTCTCGCAGCCCTTCTACCAGGCGTCCCGGGTGAAGCCGCTGGACGTGGCGCTGCGGCGGCGCTTCGGCTACACGGCCGGTGAGCTGACCGCGTACGAGGACGAGCACCTCTCCGACCCGGCGGAGGCCGACACCTCCAGCAAGCTCCTCCAGGCCGAGATCGAGCGCCCGCGCGTCGGCCCCATGCGGGACATCGTCGCGACGATCCAGCCCGAGCAGGACGAGATCGTCCGCAGCGGGCTGGGCGGCACGGTGTGTGTGCAGGGCGGGCCCGGCACCGGGAAGACGGCCGTCGGTCTGCACCGGGTCGCGTATCTGCTGTACGCGCACCGCGAGCGGCTGGCCCGTACGGGCACGCTGGTCATCGGGCCGAACGCCTCCTTCCTCCACTACATCGAGCAGGTGCTGCCCACGCTGGGCGAGCTGGAGGTGAAGCAGGCGACGGTCGCGGATCTGGTCGCCGCCGGGACGGAGGTGCGCGGTACGGATCCGGCCGACGCCGCGGTCATCAAGGGCGACGCCAGGATGGCGGAGGTGCTGCGGCGGGCCGTACGGTCCCATGTCACGCTGCCGACCGAGCCGGTCGTGGTGGTGCGCGGTTCGCGGCGCTGGCGGGTGCCGGTGCACGAACTCGTCGAGATGGTCGAGCAGTTGCTCGCCCGGGACATGCGGTACGGCGCGGCGCACGAGGCGCTGCCGCAGCGGATCGCGCACGCCGTGCTCGTCCGGATGGAGGAGGCGGGCGAGGCGCCCGACGACCGGGTGCAGAACGCGGTGGCGCGCAACCCGGCGGTGAAGGCGGCGGTCAAGTCCGTCTGGCCGCAGGTGGATCCGGCGAAGCTGGTGCTGCGGCTGCTCTCCGACGCGGAGTTCCTGGCCGCGCACGCGGAGGGGGTGCTGAGCGCCGACGAGCAGAAGACGATCCTGTGGGCGAAGCCGGCGCGCAGCGTGAGGTCCGCGAAGTGGTCACCGGCGGACGCCGTGCTGATCGACGAGGCGGGCGATCTGATCGCCCGTACGCACTCGCTCGGCCATGTGGTGCTCGACGAGGCGCAGGACCTCTCGCCCATGCAGTACCGCGCGGTGGGCCGGCGCTGCTCGACCGGTTCGGCGACGGTGCTGGGCGATCTGGCGCAGGGCACGACACCGTGGGCGACGTCCAGTTGGGCGGACGCGCTCCACCACCTCGGCAAACCGGAGGCGCTGGTCGAGGAGTTGACGGCGGGCTTCCGCGTACCGCGCGAGGTGATCGCGTACGCGTCCCGGCTGCTGCCCGCGATCTCGCCGGGGCTGGCGCCGGTGGCCTCCGTACGGGAGTCGCCAGGATCGCTGGCGGTACGGGCGGTCCCGGAGGCCGCCGAGCTGGACGCGGCGACGGTCACGGCCTGCCGGGAGTCGCTGGCGCACGAGGGTTCGATCGGCCTGATCGCGGCGGACGCCCGGGTCCCGGCGCTGGCGGAGGCGCTGACGGCGGCGGGGCTCGGGTACCTGGCGCCGGGCGAGGAGACGACGTCGGCGGCGCGCCTGACGCTGGTACCGGCGTCGCTGGCGAAGGGCCTGGAGTACGACTACGTGGTGCTGGACGAGCCGGCGGCGGTGGTCGACGGCGAACCGGACGAGCGGACGGGCCTGCGCCGGCTGTACGTGGCGCTCACGCGCGCGGTCTCGGGGCTGGTGGTCGTCCACGCGGCGCCCCTGCCGGACCGGCTCGCGGCGGCTGCCGCCGCCTGAGGGCGGGGCGGGGCGCCCCCGGGCCGGGGCGGGGCGAGGCCGCGTACCACGGCTGCCGCCCCCCCCCCCCGCCCCCCCCCACCCCCCGCCCCCCCCCCCCCCGCGCGGCGTCCCCCACTCACCAACACCCGCCCCCCCCAACCCCGCGGGGCAAACCCCCGGGCGGGCCGCCCCC
>NZ_JBHZDA010000060.1:11457-16097 GCF_042755665.1 Streptomyces sp. NPDC059142 | reverse complement strand
GCGGGCGGCGGGCGCGGGCGGTCGCGCCGGGGTGGGGGGGGGGGGGGCGCGGCGGGGGGGGGGGGGGCGGCGCGCGGGAACCCGGGCGCGCCCGCCCCGCCCCGGCCACGCGCTACCGGTCGGCCGGCACCGCGTCGAGCGTCGTCCGCCATTCCCGTACCGCTGCCGCCGAGACCGGCGCGGTCCATCCCGAGGGGCGGGCCGCGCCGCCGATGTGGAAGGCCGTCACGCCCGCCGCCCGCAGGACCGGGACCTGGGGCAGGCTCAGGCCGCCACCGGCCATGAGGCGGGCCCCGTAGCCCGGTTCGCCGCGGACCGTCGCCGCCGCTTCGGCCAGGAGGACGGGCAGGCCCTCGGTGACGCCCGCCGGGGAGCCCGCCGTGAGGTACGTGTCCAGGCCGGGCAGGTCCGCGAGGCTCCTGCGCAGGGCGGCGCGGTCGGCCGCGTGGTCGATCGCCCGGTGGAAGGTCCAGCGGCAGCCGTCCAGTTCCGCGATCAGCCGCTCGACCGTGACCAGGTCCGGCGTGCCGTCCGGGTCGAGGAAGCCGAGGACGAACTCGTCCGCGCCCTCGGCCCGCAGCGTCCGCGCCGCCTCGACCAGCGCGTCCGCGCCGTCCGGGCCGCCGGCGTCGAACCCGTCGGTGAGCCGGAGCATCACCCGCAGGGGGATCGGGACGGCCGCGCGGATCTTCGCGAAGGTCGCGACGGCCGGGGTCAGCCCGTCCGCCGCCATGTCGGTGACCAGTTCGAGGCGGTCCGCACCTCCGTTCCGTGCGGCGATCGCGTCCTCCGCGTCGAGGGCGATCACCTCCAGGACTGCGCTCTTGCTCATAAGAGGGGACCTCATTCGTCGGGGAGGGGACGGGGAGATAGGTCTAGTCCAATATTCAAGCCTAAGGGGCCGAACCGATCACGGCCAGCCCTTGAATTGGGTACGGGTGGGGGGTATACAGGAAGGAGTTTCATACCCCTAGGGGGTACGATGGACAACGGTCGAAGAGAGAAGGAGCCGCCGCCCATGAGCACCACCAGGACCACCGGCACCCCGACCGGCCCAGCCCCAGGCTCCACCGCCGAGGTCGAACTCATGATCGGCGGAATGACCTGCGCCTCCTGCGCCGCGCGTGTCGAGAAGAAGCTCAACCGGATGGACGGGGTCGAGGCCACCGTCAATTACGCGACCGAGAAGGCCAAGGTCAGTTACGCCGACGGGCTCTCCGTGGACGATCTGATCGCCACCGTCGAGGCCACCGGCTACACGGCGAAGGAGCCCCCGGCCGCCCGCCCCGTACGCCCCGTACCGACGGCGGACGGCACCGGCGGGAAGCAGGCCGGCGCGGATGCCGAGGCCGCCGAGGACACCGAGAACGACGCCGAGCTGCGGTCCCTGCGCGAGCGCCTGATCACCGCCGTGCTCCTCGCCGTCCCGGTCGTCGCGATGGCCATGATCCCGCCGCTCCAGTTCGACAACTGGCAGTGGCTCTCCCTCACCCTCGCCGCCCCCGTCGTCACCTACGCGGGCTGGCCCTTCCACCGGGCCGCCTGGACCAACGCCCGGCACGGCGCGGCCACGATGGACACCCTGATCTCGATCGGCACCTCGGCCGCGTTCCTCTGGTCGCTGTGGGCGCTCTTCTTCGGCACGGCGGGCATGCACGGCATGACCCACCCCTTCGAGCTGACGGTCGCCCGGGGCGACGCCTCCGGGAACATCTATCTGGAAGCCGCCGCCGGGGTCACCGCCTTCATCCTCGCCGGCCGCTACTTCGAGGCCCGCTCCAAGCGCAAGGCGGGGGCCGCCCTCCGCGCGCTGCTCGACCTCGGCGCCAAGGAGGTCACCGTCCTGCGCGACGGCGGGGAGACCACCGTCCCCACGGCGGAACTGCAGGTCGGCGACCGTTTCCTGGTACGGCCCGGCGAGAAGATCGCCACCGACGGCACCGTCGTCGAGGGCTCCTCCGCCGTGGACGCCTCGATGCTGACCGGCGAGTCCGTCCCGGTCGAGGTGGCCGTGGGCGACGGGGTCACCGGAGCGACGCTCAACGCGGGCGGCCGGCTCGTCGTGGAGGCCACCCGTATCGGCTCCGACACCCAGCTCGCCCGGATGGCGCGCATGGTGGAGGACGCCCAGAACGGCAAGGCGTCCGTCCAGCGCCTCGCCGACCGGATCTCCGCCGTCTTCGTACCGGTCGTGATCGTGCTCGCGCTGGCCACGCTCGGCGGCTGGCTGCTGGCGGGCGGCGGGCCGACCGCCGCGTTCACCGCCGCCGTCGCCGTCCTGATCATCGCCTGCCCGTGCGCCCTCGGCCTGGCCACGCCCACCGCCTTCATGGTCGGTACGGGGCGCGGCGCGCAGCTCGGCATCCTGATCAAGGGGCCCGAGGTGCTGGAGCGGACGCGGCGGGTGGACACCATCGTCCTGGACAAGACCGGCACCGTCACCACCGGCAGGATGACCCTGCTGGCCACGCACAGCGCGGAGGGCACCACCGACGAGGAGGTGCTGCGGCTGGCGGGCGCCCTGGAGCACGCCTCCGAGCACCCCCTGGCCCGCGCGATCGCGGAGGGCGCGGCCGAGCGCGTCGGGACGCTTCCCGCGCCCGAGCAGTTCACCAACGTCCCCGGGCTCGGTGTGCAGGGCGTGGTCGAGGGCCACGCGGTGCTCGTGGGCCGGACGAAGCTGCTCGCGGAGTGGGAGATCCGGCTGCCCGAGGAGCTGGCGCTGCGGAAGTCGGAGGCCGAGGCCGCGGGCCGTACGGTCGTCGCGGTGGCCTGGGACGGCGAGGCGCGGGCCGTGCTCGATGTGGCGGACGCCGTGAAGGAGACCAGCGCGGAGGCCGTACGGCGGCTGCGCGCGCTGGGTCTGACGCCGGTCCTGCTCACCGGTGACCACCGGGCGGTCGCCGCGTCCGTGGCCGCCGAGGTCGGTATCGACGCCGACCGGGTGATCGCCGAGGTCATGCCGGAGGACAAGGCAGAGGCGGTCAGGAAGCTCCAGGCGGAGGGCCGCACCGTGGCGATGGTCGGCGACGGGGTCAACGACGCCGCCGCCCTGGCCCAGGCCGATCTGGGCCTCGCGATGGGCACCGGCACGGACGCGGCGATCGAGGCGGGCGATCTCACGCTGGTACGGGGCGACCTGCGCGTGGCCGCCGACGCGATCCGCCTGGCGCGCCGCACGCTCGGCACGATCAGGGGGAACCTCTTCTGGGCCTTCGCGTACAACGTGGCGGCGCTGCCGCTCGCCGCCGCCGGGCTGCTCAACCCGATGATCGCGGGCGCGGCGATGGCGTTCTCGTCGGTCTTCGTCGTCGGGAACAGCCTGCGGCTGAGGCGCTTCACGGCCTCCTGACCGCACCCCACCCACTGCCGGGGGCCCGGGCCGTGACTGGCCTAGGCTTTCGGCATGCCCGAACCCGCTCTGCGCGACCGCTTCGCGATCACTCTCCGGTCCCTGCTCCCGGACGAGACGGTCCCCGCAACGGCCCCGGACCCGTACCGGTACGCCGACGATCTCCTCGTCCGCTGGGCCGAGCCGCAGCGCAGGTATCACACCACCGACCATCTGACCGCCGTCCTGGACCGGGTCGACACGCTCGCGGAGTACGCGGACGACCCGGCGCTCGTCCGGCTCGCCGCCTGGTTCCACGACGCGGTCTACCGGCCGGACCGCTCCGAGAACGAGGAGCGCTCCGCCCGGCTCGCCGAACGTGCCCTGGCCGAGGCCGGGCTGAGCGCGGAGGGTACGGCCGAGGTCGCCCGGCTCGTCCGGCTGACCGCCGGGCACGCCACGGCGCCCGGCGACCGGAACGGCGCCGTCCTGTGCGATGCCGACCTCGCCGTCCTGGCCTCGGAGCCGGGCGCGTACGCCGCGTACACGACAGCCGTACGGGAGGAGTACGGTTTCGTCCCCGCCCCGGACTTCCGTGCGGGCCGGGCCGCCGTGCTGGAGCAACTGCTCGCGCTGCCGGACCTGTTCCGTACCCCGTACGGCGTGCGGGAGTGGGAGGCGCGGGCGCGCGCGAACATGGCGTCGGAGCTTCGCGGTCTCACCATCTGAACAGATGACGAGCGCCGGAATGTCATGGCCGACGGCACCGGTTGCACCTGGCATGCCCGAATCCGCCGATCCCGGCTCCCCGGCCCCGACCAGCGCCCCCGATCCCGCTTCCGCTTCCCCTTCCGCACCGCCCGCCACGGCGTCCCCGCTGCCCGAGCAGCCCGCCGTGTCCGAACCGCCCGCCGTGTCCGAGCGGTCCTCGGACCGTATGCCGCTGGCCGTCTACATCCTCGGCCTCTCGGTCTTCGCGCTCGGCACCAGCGAGTTCATGCTCTCCGGACTGCTGCCGCCGCTCGCCGCCGACATGGACGTGTCCATCCCGACCGCCGGTCTGCTCATCTCCGCGTTCGCGATCGGCATGGTCGTCGGCGCCCCGCTGCTCGCCGTGGCCACCCTGCGCCTCCCCCGCCGCACCACGCTCATCGCCCTGATCTCGGTCTTCGGCCTCGGCCAGGTCGCGGGCGCGCTCGCCCCCTCGTACGAGGTGCTGTTCGTGTCCCGGGTGGTCAGCGCGTTCGCGTGCGCCGGGTTCTGGGCGGTCGGCGCGGCCGTCGCCATCGCGATGGTGGCGCCGACCGCG
>NZ_JBHZDA010000060.1:0-11448 GCF_042755665.1 Streptomyces sp. NPDC059142 | reverse complement strand
GCGCGCAGGTGTGCACAGGGGTGGGGGGGTGGATGGCGGGGGGGGGGCGCGCCCCCCCCCCGGGGGCGGGGGGGGGGGGCGCCGCGCCCCGCGCGCGCGCGGGCCCCCCCCCCCCCCCCCCCGCGCGCCCGCGCGATGGCCGTCATGATCGGCGGGCTCTCCATCGCCAATGTGCTCGGCGTCCCGGCCGGCGCGTTCCTCGGTGAACACCTGGGCTGGCGCTCGGCGTTCTGGGCGGTCGGCGCGGCCTCCGCGGTCGCGCTGATCGGTGTGGCGACCCTGATCCCGCGTATCCCGCTGCCCGCCGAGAAGCCGCGGCTCAAGCGGGAGCTGGCCATCTACCGGGACCGTCAGGTCTGGCTCTCCATCGCCGTGACCGCGCTCGCGGCCGGCGGTGTCTTCTGCGCGTTCTCCTACCTCGCCCCGCTGCTCACGGATGTGGCGGGCCTGGACAGCGGCTGGGTCCCGACGGTGCTCGCGCTCTTCGGGATCGGCGCGCTGGTCGGTACGGCGCTGGGCGGCCGGTACGCGGACGCGCATCTCTTCACCGTCCTGATCAGCGGCGTGACCGCGTCGACGGTGCTGCTCGTCCTGCTGGCGCTGACCGCCACGCAGCCGGTCGCCGTCGTCGTCCTGACGTTCCTGCTCGGGGTCTCGGCGTTCTACACGGCGCCCGCGCTCAACGCCCGTATGTTCAACATCGCCGCCGCCGCGCCCACTCTGGCGGGCGCCACCACGACGGCCGCCTTCAACCTCGGCAACACGGGCGGCCCCTGGCTCGGCGGCTCCGTGATCGACGCGGACCTCGGCTTCGCCTCGACGGCGTGGGCGGGCGCGGCGATGACCCTGGTCGCGATCGGTCTGGCGGCGCTCTCGCTCCGCTTCCACCGCGCGACGGGCAGCCGGGTGGTGACCGGCTCCGCGGCGGTCGCCGCCGTCGACGCCGCCGCCGCTCCGGCCACGGTCCCGGCGTACGGGACGGACGGGCCGGACGGGAAGGACGGGGTCAGCGCGCGGCCGGCGGACGGACGAGATCTGTCAGCTCGGCCGTGAACAGCAGGGCCGGGTCGAAGCCCATCCCGGTGAAGTGACCCGCCAGTTCCAGGGAGAGGACGCCGTGCAGCCGGGTCCAGAAGGTCAGGGCCCGGTGGAGCGTGGCGTCCTCGGCGGGGTGGCCCCCCGCCCAGTCCCGGTGCTCCGCGAGATGGGTGTCGAACCCGGCCTCCGAAGGGACCGTGGGCAGTTCGCCGACCGCGTCGAGCAGCGCCCCCATGATCTCCTGGGAGATCGCGGTGATGTCGTCGGGCGCGTGGTAGCCGGGGACGGGCGTGCCGTAGATGAGCAGGTACCGGTGGGGATCCTCCAGGGCCCACGCGCGCAGGACGCGCGCCAGCCCGGCCGCGTCGGCGCCGGACGCGGCGGCCGCGTGGAAGGCGTCGGCGAGGCTCCGGTACGCGTCCCTGATCAGCTCGGTGATCAGCTCGTCGCGGCCGGCGAAGTAGCGGTAGAGCGCGGGGCCGCTCATCCCCATCAGCTTGGCGATCGCATTGAGGGAGAGCGCGGAGGCGCCCGCCGTGGCGATCTGCTCCCAGGCGCGTTCCTTGATCTCCGCGCGCACCTGGGCGCGGTAGCGCTCGCGCGGGGTCTTCGTGCCCGGGTCCGCCATGGCAGGCCGCCTTTCCACGCCTCTTCCGTACCGGAACCTTCTCCGTACCGGAACCTTCTCCGTACCGGACAACTATACCATCAAGATATAATTAGAGGCTATCACGAACTGTCTGTCGGGCAGCCGGTCCGGACGGTCCCGCGCAGGCCGGGCGGCCCTTCGGGCGGCGCAGCCCCGCCTCGGTGATCCGGCGGACGAGTTCCTTCGGGCCGATCTCCACCGCGCCCGCCCGCACGGCGTCACCGTAACGCTCCGACGGTATGTCGTAGTGGTCCCGCTCGAAGGCGCGCGGCGGGCAGCCCAGCGAGGCGGCGAAGGCGTGCAGCTCCCCGAAGGAGACGTCGCTGACCAGGTGCGACCACATCCGGCCATGACCGGGCCAGGTGGGCGGGTCGATGTAGACGGTCATACCGACCCCGCCCCGCCGGGACCGCCGGCCCCGCCCGGTCCGCCCAGCGCGCCGACCGCCGCGACCACCACGCCCGCCTTGCCGCAGACCCAGTGCGGGTCGGGCCCCAGCTCCGGCTCCACCTCCAGCGCGTGCGGCTCGGCCTCCGCGCAGACCGGGCAGAGCGGCCAGCGCCCGTACCGCTCCATCAGCGCGTCCTGGACGTCCTGGGCGACCAGCCCGGCAACGAACTCCACACCCTCGGGCCACTGCCCGACCCACCAGCGGCGGTGCGAGACCGACTCCTCGACCAGCGACACGACCTCGGGGCGCGCCACATCCCCGGCGGCCAGGTCCGCGAGGACCAGCGCGCGGGCCGCGTGCAGCGCCCGCTCCAGCGGATCGGGGGCGGCGTCCGGCGCCGGGGCGGGGATCGCGTCCCGGCCGGGGATCGCGCCCGTGGCGGGTGTCGCGTCCGGGCCCTGAGCCCCGTCCGGCTTCCGGATCGCGTCCGGGTCCTGGGTCTCGCCCGGCTTCCGGATCGCGTCCGGGTCCTGGGTCTCGCCCGGCTTCCGGATCGCGTCCGGGTCCTGGGTCTCGCCCGGCTCCGGGGTCTCGTCGTCCATCCCGCCATTGTCACCCGGGGGCCGCGCCCGCCCTCCCGAGGGGGTTGACGGTCCGATATGACGAAAATATCTTTCAAGGGTGACTCACGTCGTGAAGGAAAGTTTCAGCGGTGACGCTCCCCCCGCCCCCGCCGCCCTCGCCGCCAAGGTGCGGACCCTGGCACCGACCATGACCCGCTCCATGCAACTCGTCGCGGAAGCCGTCGCCGGCGACCCGGCGGGCTGCGCCGCCCTCACCGTCACCGGCCTCGCCGAACTGACCGGCACCAGCGAGGCCACCGTCGTCCGTACCGCCCGGCTCCTGGGCTACCCCGGCTACCGCGATCTCCGCCTCGCCCTCGCCGGTCTCGCCGCCCAGCAGCAGTCCGGCCGCGCGCCCTCCGTCACCGCCGACATCGCCGTGGACGACCCCATCGGGGACGTCGTCGCCAAGCTCGCCTACGACGAACAGCAGACGCTCGCCGACACCGCCGCCGGGCTCGACACCGTCCAGCTCGGCGCCGTCGTCGCCGCGTCCGCCGCCGCCCGCAGGATCGACATCTACGGTGTCGGCGCGTCCTCCCTCGTCGGCATGGACCTGGCGCAGAAACTGCTCCGTATCGGACTCATCGCGCACTCCCACAGCGACCCGCACCTCGCCGTGACCAACGCCGTCCAGCTCCAGCCCGGTGACGTGGCCGTCGCGATCACGCACTCCGGCTCCACCGGCGACGTCATCGAACCGCTCCGCGTCGCCTTCGACCGGGGCGCGACGACGGTCGCCATCACCGGGCGCCCCGACAGTCCGGTCTCGCAGTACGCCGACCACGTCCTGACGACGTCCACCGCCCGCGAGAGCGAGCTGCGCCCCGCCGCCATGTCGAGCCGTACGAGCCAGCTCCTCGTCGTCGACTGCCTGTTCATAGGCGTGGCGCAGCGTACGTACGAGACGGCCGCGCCCGCGCTCTCCGCGTCGTACGAAGCGCTCGCGCACCGCCACCGGCCGCGCGGCACCGTGCGCTGACGCCCGGTCCCGCCACCGGCACCGGGCGCTGACGCCCCGGCCCCACCCGCGTACCTCCTTCACCGGCACCCGCACCCCCGGAAACCGGCGCCCGCACCCCCGGAGAGAAAGAGCCGCTTCCCCATGTCCTCAACGCACGACATGAACCACACGAACCGCGCGAACCACACGCGTGACACCGAGAGCCGCGCGTACGGCGCACTCCGCGCGCAGCTCGACGGTCTCACCACCGAGGCGTTCCGCCCCGAACTCGCCGAGATCGACCGGCTTCCCACGCTGGAGATCGCGCGGATCATGAACGGCGAGGACGCCACCGTCCCCGCCGCCGTCGCCGCCCAGCTCCCCCTGATCGCCGCCGCCGTCGACGCGACCGCCGAGCGCGTGGCGCGCGGAGGCCGGCTGATCTACGCGGGCGCCGGGACGGCGGGACGGCTCGGGGTGCTGGACGCCAGCGAGTGCCCGCCGACGTTCAACACCGACCCCGACGAGGTCGTCGGCCTGATCGCGGGCGGCCCCGGCGCGCTGGTCACCTCCGTCGAGGGCGCCGAGGACTCCGTGGAGCTGGCGGCGGCCGATCTGACGGCGATAAAGCTGACCGCGGCGGACACGGTCGTCGGGGTCTCCGCCTCCGGCCGCACCCCGTACGCGGTCGGCGCCGTCGAGCACGCCCGCTCCCTCGGCGCGCTCACCATCGGCCTCTCCTGCAACGCGGGCAGCGCGCTCGCCGCGGCGGCCGAACACGGCATCGAGGTGGTCGTCGGGCCCGAACTGCTCACGGGCTCCACCCGTCTCAAGGCCGGCACGGCGCAGAAGCTCGTCCTCAACATGCTCTCGACGATCACGATGATCCGGCGCGGCAAGACCTACGGAAACCTCATGGTCGACGTCCGCGCCTCCAACGACAAGCTGCGCGCCCGCTCCCGCCGGATCGTCTCGCTCGCCACGGGCGCGTCCGACGAGGAGATCGAGTCGGCACTCGCCGCCACCGGCGGCGAGGTCAAGAACGCCATCCTGCTCATCCTCGGCGCGGTCGACGGACCGACGGCCGCCCGGCTGCTGACCGAGCACGACGGCCACCTGCGCGCGGCGCTGCTGCGGACCCGCCCCTCCCCCACGCCGTGACCTCCTGACGCGAGAAGACAGGGCCCATGGACAAGAACCGCGCCATCGCGGAAGCCATCCTCCCGCTCGTCGGAGGCGCCGCGAACGTCGCCGACGTGGCCCACTGCATGACGCGGCTGCGTCTCGGACTGCGCGACCGTTCCCTGGTGCGGGAGGCGGAGCTGCGGGCGCTGCCCGCGGTGCTCGGGGTGGTGGAGGACGGCACGTACCAGATCGTGCTGGGCCCGGGGACGGTGGCGCGGGTGACCCCGGAGTTCGAGGCGCTGCTGACCCGGTCCCCCGCGCCCGCCGCCACCGCCACCACGACCGCCGCTGCCACCGCCACCGCCACCGCCGACGGTCTGGCGGCGAAGGGCGAGGCGATCAGGTCGGCGCGCAGGACGCGGAACGCCACCCCCGTCAGACTGCTCCTGCGCCGGATCGCCGACATCTTCGTCCCGCTGATCCCCGCCCTGATCGGCTGCGGCGTCATCGCGGGCCTCGGCGGGCTGCTCACCAACCTCCACCTGCTGCCCTCGCTGACCCCGGCGCTGACCGCGCTCTCCGCCGGATTCATGTCGCTGATCGCGGTGTTCGTCGGCCTCAACACGGCGAAGGTGTTCGGCGGCACCCCGGTCCTGGGCGGCGCCGTCGCCGCGGTCGTGGTCTTCCCCGGCGTCGCGCACGTCGACGTGTTCGGCCGCACGCTCGCGCCGGGCCAGGGCGGGGTGCTGGGCGCGCTCGCCGCGGCGCTCCTCGCGGTACGGGTCGAGAAGTGGTGCCGCGGACGGGTGCCGGAGGCGCTGGACGTCCTGGTCACCCCGACCCTGACCGTCCTGGTCGCCGGACTGGCCACGTTGTACGGGCTGATGTACGTGGCCGGCCGGGTCGCCACCGCCATCGGCGACCTCGCCGACCGGCTGCTCACCTACGGCGGTACAGGCGCGGGGCTCGTACTGGGCGGGCTGTTCCTGCCGCTGGTGATGGTGGGGCTGCACCAGGCGCTGATCCCGATCCACACGACGCTCATCGAACAGCAGGGGTACACCGTGCTGCTCCCGGTCCTGGCGATGGCGGGCGCGGGCCAGGTGGGCGCGGCGGCCGCGGTCTACGTACGCCTCCCACGGAACACCTCCCTGCGCCGCACCATCCGCTCCGCCCTGCCCGCGGGCCTCCTCGGGGTGGGCGAGCCACTGATCTACGGTGTCTCGCTGCCACTGGGCCGCCCCTTCGTCACGGCGTGCGTGGGCGGGGCCGCGGGCGGCGGATTCGTGGGCCTGTTCCACCAGTTCGGCACAGCGGTCGGCTCGACGGCGATCGGCCCGTCCGGGTGGGCGCTCCTCCCGCTGCTGGCCGGCGACCGGGGCATGGGCGCGGCGCTCGCGGTGTACGGGGGCGGGCTGCTGACCGGATACGTCACGGGGTTCGCCGCCACGTACTGGTTCGGCTTCACGAGGACGATACTGACGGACCTCAACGCGCCGCCCACGCCGCCCGCACCGCTCGCGAACGCGAACGCGACCGCGACCGCGACCGGGGCCGGATCCGCGACCGGGCCCGCCCGCGCAGCCGTCGGCGACCCGACGCCCTGAGGCGGCCCGGCCTCACCGTCCCGCGGCCGTCCGCAGGAACTCCACCAGGTCGTCCACCCCGTACCCGAGCAGCGGCCCCCGCTCGGCGGCCATCAACAGCAACTGGCCCACGATCTCCGCACCGCGCCCGTCCGTGCCGTCGGCGGTCCAGTCCCAGAGCCCCTCGATCCCCAGATCGGTCATGAGGAGCCCGTACTCCTCGCGGATCTCCGCGCACAGCGACGCCACGGCCGCGAGCAGGGTGGCGCCGGGGCGTTCGCAGCGGAGGCAGAAGTAGTCGCCGAAGGGCTCGACCGAGCACCCCTGCGGCGGGTCGGCCCACAGCGCCTCGTAGCGCGGGGCGTAGCAGTCCGGCACGCCCTCGGCCTGGCAGTGGATCAGCCGGAACCGCTGGAGGGGCTGGAGGGGCTCGGCCGTTCGGGGCGCCACGTCCGTGTCCCCGGTGACCCGTGTCGCGTTCACTGTTCGCTCCCACGCTCTGTATCGGCTACGTACACACAGCGTGTCCGGGAGTGGCTAGCCTGAAAAGAGCAGGCGTCCCAACACCGCCACCTGTCCGAACCGGGAGATCCACATGCCTGGCCCCAAACCTCTCGACCCCTCCTCCTCGCCACGGGCCATGCTCGGCGCGGAACTCAGACACCGGCGGACCCAAGCTGCCCTGTCCCAGGACGAGTTGGGCGCCGCACTGTTCGTCAGCGGCTCGTTCATCGGACAGTTGGAGGCGGGCACGCGCAGGATGCAGCCGGAGTACGCGACCCACTTCGACCAGACCTTCGGGACGGGCGGCTTCTTCCTCCGGAACTGCGAGGCGCTGAAGAAGTCCAAGTATCCGGACCACTTCGCGGAGGCGGCGGAGGCCGAGGCGGTCACGATGATGATCCGGGAGTACGCGCCCCAGCTCATCCCCGGCCTGCTCCAGACGGGCCCGTACGCCACGGCGGTCTTCCGCGCGTACCACCCGACGGCCCCGGAGGAGGCCATCGACGAACTGCTGACGGCGCGACTGGAGCGGGCCGTGTTGTTGAAGAACCCAACAACTCCGATGGTTTGGACGGTGCTGGACGAGGCGGTGCTGCGCAGACCCGTGGGCAGCCCGGCCGTGATGGCGGGGGCGCTGCGCCATGTGGCGGCCATGGTCAGACGCCACCGGATCCTCGTCCAGGTCCTGCCCTTCGCGGCCGGCGCGCACGCGGCGATGGAGGGCGCCCTCAAGCTGATGACCTTCGAGGACGCGCCTCCGCTGGCCTATCTCCAGAGCACGGGATCGGGCCAACTGCTGGACGATCCGGCAACGGTGACCCGGCACGAACTGACTTACGATCTACTGGGGGCCACCGCACTGTCACCGAGAGCGTCCTTGGCCCTGATCGAATCAGTGGCGGAGGACTACGCGCGTGACGAGCAGCAGCCATGAGTACGACCTGAGCGCGGCGAGCTGGCGCAAGTCGAGCTACAGCGGAGGCACCGGCGGCAACTGCGTCGAGGTCGCCACGGAGTTCCCCGGAGCGGCCATCTGGCGGAAGTCCACCTTCAGCGGCGGCAGCGGAGGCGACTGCCTGGAGGTGGCCGACGGCCTGACCGGATTGGTCCCCGTCCGGGACTCCAAGACCCCTCACGCCCCGGGCCTCGCCTTCCCGGCGCCGGCGTGGTCCGCTTTCGTCACCGGGGTCAAGACCGCACCATCCACACCGACCGTTCACGTGTTCTCTGGGGGATGACATGGGTTCAGAAGCAGGACCGTCCGGTGAACGCCTTGTACGCGACCTGGTCCGCGAGACGGTCGCCGAACTGAGTCCGAATGAAATACCCCTGCTGGAAGCGCTGTTCGACAAGGATGACGCCACGGCTGTCCGGCTTCTGAGCGGACAGGGGCGCCGCCGGGAGCCGCTGGAACTCGGCATGGCCGAGAGGGTCAACACCCTGCTGTCCGGAGCGGGTTACCGGGCCTACCGGAACACGCCCGGCACCTGACCACCAGCGGGCGCCCGGCCGGTCCGCTCAGCCGGCCATGCGGTAGCCGAAGTTGCCGCCGCCCGGGGAGCCGCCCAGCGTGCCCAGGTGGAAGCTGGTGGATCCGACGCCGGTGACGCCGGTCGACGGGCCGGTCGGGAGCTTCCAGACGCGGCCCTTGTAGCCGTCCTCGCCGTTGCCGCCCACGTAGACCTCCGGGGCGCCGTCCCGGTCGGTGTCGGCGACGACCAGCGCCGAGCCGAAGTGGTCGTTGTTCTCCGAGGTGCTGGGGACGCCCTTGCTGTTCTGGGTGAGGGCCTTCGCGCCGGTGGTGGTGATCCCGGCGGGGCCGCCGCGCAGCACGGTGATCGCGCCCGAGGCGGTGGTGGTCGCCGGGTCGGCGCCGGTCTCGTACGAGGCGCCGACGATCACGTCGTCGTAGCCGTCCTGGTCGGTGTCGCCGATCGCCAGGGCCGAGCCGAAGCGGTCGCCCTCCTCGTCCAGCCCCGGGACGCCGGCGCTCGCCTGGGTGTAGGAGCGGGCCTTCGGGGTGGTGGCGACGCCGTTCGGGCCGCCGTAGGCCACGTAGATCCTGTTGTCCCCCGGATGGCCCGTCACCAGGTCCTGGTACCCGTCCTTGTTCAGGTCGCCGAAGGCCGAGGGGTAGAAGGTGCTGTACGCGTGCGGGCCGCCGAAGCCGCTGCCCTTGACGAGGCCGGTGGCGGACCCCTTCAGCACCACGCCCCCGGGCGCACCGCTCCCGAGGACGACGCTGCCAACGGCGACGATGTCGTCGATCCCGTCGCCGGTCAGGTCGCCCACGTGGACGACGGAGGTCAGCAGCTTGTCCAGGGACCCGGTGTCGCGGAACCAGACACCGGCCGACGCGCCCGTCGTACGGTCGAGCGGGCCGAGCCGTACGGAGAGGCCGTACGCGGTGCCGTTGTGGCCGCGCGTGACGAAGTCGTCCACCCCGTCGCCGTTGACGTCGCCCACCCCGACGGTGCCGCCGAGGACCTTCGGGTCGTGGGCCCGGTAGGTGCCGGGCGTGACGGTGGTGCCCCCGTCGGTGAGGCCCGTGGCGCTCCCCCAGAGCACCGTGCTCCGCTCGGCCCAGTTGACGACCAGGTCGTCGTAGCCGTCGCCGTCGAGGTCCCCGTGGGCGGTGACCTCGCGCCATCGGCCGTCCTCGGCGGGGTCGCCGGGGACGCCGGGCGTGGCCTGGCTGACGACGGAGGCCGTGTCGTACCTCAGGCCGGTGGCGGAGCCGTACGCGACGGTGACGACACCGGCCCGCCGCACGCCGTCGACGGTCGCGGTGTGCGCGCCGACGGCGAGGTCCGGGTAGCCGTCACCGTTGAAGTCCGCCCCGGCTCCCCCCACCGGGCCCGTACGGTCGGCCGCCGCGGCGGCGGGTGCCACCCCGCCGGTGCCGAGCAGTGCGGCCGCGCAGACGGCCGCCGTGGTGAGCGCTCTCGCACGCATCGAAACCCCCCAGGTTCCCGTTGACGGCCCCCGGGAGAGGCCGCCCGAATACCGAACGGATGTGATCATACGGGCCCCTCCGAGCCGCCTCGCACTACCGGCGGTTCTTTACATGCGGAGCCAACCCCCTTGTTTATCAAGTGAATGTGGTGGCCGATTTCCTTTGACTACGGGACCTGATGGAACATAGGGTCGGATGTGTCGGGTGAGCTGACCGACGGGGGACCAACCGGGGGATCGAAGGGGGAAGTTCAGCTCTTCAGGGACGCGTGCCTCATATCCGCGTCCTCATTCTCGATCGTGCATGCGCGCGGCGTTGCGCTTCCGCATGCCCAATTCACGGGGAAAAAATTGAATCGGAGATTCGCACGGGCATCGCTCGTGCTCACTTCCTGCACCGCGCTGGCTGTCGCCGGCACTCTCGCAGGATCGACATCTGCGCAGGCCACGTACTACAGCGGGGGCATGCCGAAGCGGTCGTTCAGCGTCAAGACCGTCGGCATCAACAGCCAGTGGGTCAAGTACTTCGACACCGGCCGGAAGAACTGGAACGACGCCGGGGTAAAGGCGAAGATCGGCCGGAAATCCACCGCCAAGGCTTCGTTCACCGCCAATCGCTACAGCGCGAGTTGGTACGGGGTGTATACGCCTTCCGGCACCCGCGCCAAACGAGTCTTCAAGATCCAGGTGAATGCGAGGACTCTCGACCGGGATGCCGGTTCGAAGTACGACCAGTGGGTCCGCAGCACCACCACGCACGAACTCGGGCACGCGCTGAGTCTCAACGACAACCCGAATACCAGTAAAGCGTCGCTCATGAAGCACGGTCGTAATCGCACGACGGTGCAGAAGCCGCTGGCGTACGACAAGTCCGAGGTGAAGAGGATCTACTCGTGATGGCGACCCGGAACATTCTCGTCACCGGCGCCGCGGCCCTCGCCGCGTTCGGCGTCGTCGGCTGCTCCTCGGACGGCGGGCCCGCGAACGGCTCCGGATCCGGGGCAGGCTCCTCGGCGGACGTCGTGTCCTACCACGCCGACTACCCCGCCTTCGACTCGCTCGACGCGGTCATCGAGCGGTCCGACCTCGTCGTCCGGGGCACCGTGACCGGCTCCCGGGTCGAGCCCCTGCTGCCCGAGACCTCGGCCGACGGCGACCCGGCCACCAACCCGCAGGCGGGACTCTCCCCGGAGGAGATCGCGCAGGCGCGGGCCGAGGCGGAGGCCGACCCGATGGTCGTCACCGTCTCCACGGTGAAGGTCTCCCAGGTGCTCTCCGGGGACGCCGCCGTCGGGGACACCGTCGAGGTCAGTCAGCTCGGCGGTACGTACAAGGGCGTCACGTACAAGGAGCGGGACACCACGACGCTCGCCAAGGGCGGCACCGAGTACGTGCTGATGCTCGCCGACCACGGCGACGCCGCCCCGTACGACCTGCTCAACCCGGAGCAGGCGCTCTACACCGTCGGCTCCGGCGGCGCGGTCAAGGCCGTGTCGGGCGGCGGCTTCGACAACGCGGGCCGGATCGGCCAGCTCGCCGACCGCACGCACCGGATCAGCGCCAGGTAGGCGGCGCGCGCCCGCCGCACCGCGGTCGTGGTGGGGCGGCGGGGCGTCACGGAGGACCTCGTCCCC
>NZ_JBHZDA010000059.1:1865-46129 GCF_042755665.1 Streptomyces sp. NPDC059142 | reverse complement strand
GGGTGGTGTCAGCCGCGCCGGCCGCCCCCGCCGCCCTTGGGGTCGGTCAGCCCGGCCCGCCGCAGGGCGTCCGCCATCGCGCTGTTCGCCGGGGGCGGCGCCGCTGCCTGGCGCCCGCCACCGCTCCTGCCCCCACCGCCGCGGCCACCGCGCTCCCCGCGCTCCCCACGGCCGCCCTGCCGCTGCTGCGGGGGCCGCCCGCCGCCGCCCGAGCGGTCCCGCTCCGGCTTCGCGGCGCCCGCCTCGTCGTCCAGCCGCAGCGTCAGGGAGATCCGCTTGCGGGGGATGTCGACGTCCATCACCTTGACCCGGACCACGTCGCCCGGCTTCACCACCTCACGCGGGTCCTTGACGAAGTTCTTCGACATCGCGGACACATGGACCAGCCCGTCCTGATGCACCCCGATGTCCACGAACGCGCCGAACGCCGCGACATTCGTCACCACGCCCTCCAGCACCATCCCCGGAGCCAGATCGCCCAGCTTCTCGACGCCCTCCTTGAACGTGGCCGTCCGGAACGCGGGCCTCGGGTCCCGGCCCGGCTTCTCCAGCTCACGCAGGATGTCCGTCACCGTCGGCAGCCCGAAGGAGTCGTTCACGAAGTCCGCGGGACGCAGCGACCGCAGCACGGAGCCGTTCCCGATCAGGGCGGCGACATCACCGCCGGTCGACTTCACCATGGACCGCACCACGGGGTACGCCTCGGGGTGCACGCTCGACGCGTCCAGCGGGTCGTCGCCGCCGAGGATCCGCAGGAAGCCCGCGCACTGCTCGTACGCCTTCGGACCGAGCCTGGCCACGTCCTTGAGCGCGCGCCGCGACCGGAAGGGGCCGTTCGCGTCGCGGTGGGCGACGATGTTCTCGGCGAGCCCCGCGCCGATGCCCGAGACCCGTGAGAGCAGCGGCGCGGACGCGGTGTTGACGTCCACCCCCACCCCGTTCACACAGTCCTCCACGACCGCGTCGAGCGAGCGGGACAGCTTCACCTCGGACAGGTCGTGCTGGTACTGGCCGACCCCGATCGACTTGGGATCGATCTTCACCAGCTCGGCCAGGGGATCCTGGAGACGGCGCGCGATCGAGACCGCGCCGCGGATCGACACGTCGAGATCCGGCAGCTCCTGCGAGGCGAACGCGGACGCCGAGTACACCGAGGCGCCCGCCTCGGAGACCATCACCTTCGTGAGCTTCAGCTCCGGGTGCCTGGCGCACAGGTCGGCGGCGAGCTTGTCGGTCTCGCGGGACGCCGTGCCGTTGCCGATGGCGATCAGGTCCACCGCGTGCTGTTCCGCCAGCCGTGCCAGCTTCGCCAGGGACTCGTCCCACTTGTTCGCGGGGACATGCGGATAGATCGTGTCGATGGCGACGACCTTGCCCGTCGCGTCGACCACGGCGACCTTCACGCCCGTACGGAACCCGGGGTCGAGGCCGAGCGTGGCGCGCGTCCCGGCCGGCGCGGCCAGCAGCAGGTCGCGGAGGTTCGCCGCGAAGACCCGTACCGCCTCGTCCTCGGCGGCCGTCCGCAGCCGCAGCCGCAGATCGATGCCGAGATGCACCAGCACCCGGGTGCGCCACGCCCACCGGACCGTGTCCCCGAGCCACTTGTCGCCGGGCCTGCCCCGGTCCGCGACCCCGAACCGCCGCGCGATCGCGTTCTCGTAGTGGGTCGGACCCGGCAGCTCCGAGGGCTCCTCGGGCTCCAGGACCAGATCGAGGACGTCCTCCTTCTCGCCGCGGAGCATCGCCAGCACGCGGTGCGAGGGCAGCTCCGTGAAGGACTCGGCGAAGTCGAAGTAGTCCGCGAACTTGGCGCCCGCCTCCTCCTTGCCGTCCCGTACCTTCGCCGCGAGCCGGCCCCGTGTCCACATCCGCTCGCGCAGCTCACCGATGAGATCCGCGTCCTCGGAGAACCGCTCCGTGAGGATGGCGCGGGCGCCCTCCAGCGCGGCGGCCGGGTCCGCGACGCCCTTGTCCGCGTCCACGAACGCGGCGGCGGCGGCGAGCGGTTCCACCGAAGGGTCGCTCAGCAGCCCCTCGGCCAGCGGTTCCAGACCGGCCTCGCGGGCGATCTGCGCCTTCGTCCGCCGCTTGGGCTTGAACGGCAGATAGATGTCCTCCAGGCGAGCCTTGGTGTCGGCGGCCCTGATCCGCGCCTCCAGGGCGTCGTCCAGCTTGCCCTGTTCGCGTACGGACTCCAGGATCGCGGTCCGCCGCTCCTCCAGCTCCCGCAGATAGCGCAGCCGCTCCTCCAGGGTGCGCAGCTGCGCGTCGTCGAGCGATTCGGTGGCCTCCTTGCGGTAGCGCGCGATGAACGGCACCGTCGATCCGCCGTCGAGCAGCTCGACGGCCGCCCTCACCTGCCGCTCGCGTACGCCGATTTCCTCGGCGATCCTGCCTTCGATGGACGTCGTCACGATCACGCTCCGCTGTTCTGTGGTCCGGCGCCTGCATTGTGGCAGGTGGCACCGACATCGGCGGGCAGGACCGGGCAGCGGGTACGGCGCCGGGCACGGGACCGGCCGTGGCCGTCATGGCAGGAAAGGCGGGGTATTCGTCATTGCGGACATCCGCCCCCGGGCGAAGGATGAGAGCCATGACAGAGCGATCCGTCCTGGTCGTCCTCTTCGACCGGGTGCAGAGTCTCGATGTGACGGGCCCCGTGGAGGTCTTCGCCGCGGCGGCCGCGGCCGCCGGCGATCCGGCCGCGTACCGGATCCGTACGGCCACGCTCGACGGCGCGCCGGTGCGCACCACCAGCGGGCTCACCCTCGTCCCCGACACCTCGCTCGCCGCCGCCCCCGACCCGGACACGCTCCTCGTGCCCGGCGGCGCGGGCACCCGCGGCCCCGACCCGCGCCTGGTCGACTGGGTGCGCGAGCGGGGCCCCCGCGCGCGGCGGCTGGTCTCGGTCTGCACCGGCGCCCTGGTGCTCGCCGACGCGGGGCTGCTCGACGGGCGCCGAGCCACCACCCACTGGAGCGCCACCGGCCTCCTCGCCGGGAAACACCCGGCCGTACGGGTCGACCCCGACCCGATCTTCGTACGCGACGGCGCGGTCTCCACCTCGGCGGGGGTCACCTCCGGGATCGATCTGGCCCTCGCCCTCGTGGAGGAGGACCTCGGCCGCGATGTGGCGCTGACCGTCGCCCGCCATCTCGTGGTCTTCCTGCGCCGTCCCGGCAACCAGGCGCAGTTCAGCGCGCAGCTCGCCGCCCAGACCGCGCGGAGCGAGCCGCTGCGGGCGGTGCAGAGCTGGATCAGCGAGCACCCCGGGGACGATCTCTCGGTCGAGGCCCTGGCGGGACGCGCCCGCCTCTCACCGCGCCACTTCGCGCGCGCCTTCCGCTCCGAGACGGGCACGACGCCGGGCCGCTACGTGGAGCGCGTACGGCTCGAACACGCAAGGCGGCTGCTGGAGGAGAGCGCCGACGGGGTCGAGGAGATCTCCCGCTCCTGCGGCTACGGCACCCCGGAGGCCATGCGCCGCGCCTTCGTGAAGGCCCTGGGCACGGCCCCCGCCGAATACCGCCGCCGCTTCCGCCCGGCCTCCCTGTCCTGAACCCCTCTCCTGCCCGAGCCCGAGCCCGAGCCCGAGCCCGAGCCCGAGCCCATGCCCGAGCCCGAGCCCGAGCCCGAGCCCGAGCCCATGCCCGAGCCCATGCCCGAGCCCGAGCCCATGCCCGAGCCCATGCCCGAGCCCGTGGCCCTCTCCCGACCCGCTGTCCCTTCGACCCGCTGTCCGGAACCCCGGTAAGGCCCGTCCCCGACCCGAAAGCCAGGCCCTCATGCAGATCGCCATCCTCCTCTTCGACCGGTTCACCTCGCTGGACGCCGTCGGCCCGTACGAGATCCTGCACCGTGTCCCCGGCGCCGAGACCGTCTTCGTCGCCGAGCACGCCGGACCCGTCCACGACGAGTCGCGGGCGCTCTCGCTCGGCGCGGCGAGAACACTCTCCGAGGTCACCGCCCCGGATGTGCTCGTCGTGCCCGGCGGCCCCGGCCAGAGCGCGCAGATGACGAACGAGCCGCTGCTCGACTGGCTGCGCACGGTGGACGCCGCCACCACCTGGACCACCTCCGTCTGCACCGGCTCCCTGCTCCTCGCCGCCGCCGGGCTGCTCACGGGACGCCGGGCCACCTCCCACTGGCTCGCCCTCGACACGCTGCGCGGGTACGGCGCCGAGCCGGCCGGCGAACGCGTCGTCACCGACGGCAAGTACGTCACGGCGGCCGGTGTCTCCGCGGGGATCGACATGGGGCTCACGCTGGCCGGCTCACTGGTGGACGACCGGTTCGCGCAGTCGGTCCAGTTGATGACGGAGTACGACCCGCAGCCGCCCTACGACGCGGGCTCGCCCGCGAAGGCCCCCGCGGACCTGGTCGAGAAGGCGCGCGGGCGGAGCCGCTTCACCGCCCGGCAGGCCAGGTGAACTCCGGCGCGCGGCGCTCCAGGAAGGCGGCGACGCCCTCCGCGGCGTCGCCGCTGCCGCGTGCCTGCTCCGCCCAGTACGGGGCGCGGCCGGCCTGCCCCGAGGTGAACTCCTTCGCCGCCGCCTGCGTCAGCCGCGAACGCGAGAGCAGGACCCGGGTGAACTCCGCGACGCGCTTGGCCAACTGCCCTGCGGGCAGCACCTCGTCCACGAGCCCGGTGCGCAGCGCCCGCTCGGTGTCGATCAACTCGGCCGAGAACAGCAGGTACTTGGCCGTGGCGGGACCCACCAGCGCGGCCAGCCGCCGGGTGGAGGACTCCGGGTAGACGATCCCGAGCCGCGCCGGGGTCACCCCGAACGTGGCGCCCTCCTCCGCGAATCGCAGATCGCACGCGGCGGCGAGCTGACAGCCGCCGCCCACGCAGTGGCCGCGTACGGCGGCGAGCGTCGGCTTCGGGAACGCCGCCAGCGCCTCCTCGGCCCGTACCGACAGCGCCTGCGGGTCCTCCCCGGCCGGTCCGTGGCCGCCCGGCAGGCCGGCTCCGCGCAGGGAGGAGATGTCGGCGCCCGCGCAGAACGTGTCCCCCGCTCCGGTCAGCACCAGCGCCCCGACGGCCGGGTCGTCCGCCAGCCGGCCCAGCAGCGGGGGCAGTTCCCGCCACATCGGCGCGGTCATCGCGTTGCGTTTGGCGGGGTGGTGGATGACCACGGTCGCGATGCCGTCCTCGACCGTGTGCGCAAGCTGGGGCTTCATGAGCCGGATGCTATCCCCGCGATCACCGGCAGCGCCGCGAGCCGATCTTCGAACGACAGCGAGCGATCAGGAGCGAACAGGTATACGACTTCCTGGCTCTCAAGTGATCGCACTCCGTCAATTGGGGCTGACTTTTGTTCAGCAATCGACTGCGGCCCCTGTCCGTGGCCGAGACTCGTCCCCCGATGAGGCCATACGGAGAGCACACCGGTCGATCCGAAGGTGGGAGCCACGGAATGGAGAGCCGCGGAAGTGTTCCGGTCCGGCCCCGGTCGTACGAGGGGGTCTGGCGCTTCACCGTTCCCGCGCTCGACGTCTCCGTCCCCCGGGCCAGGCGTACCGTGCGCGAACTGCTGGCGCGGCAGCGGGTGCCCGTCAGGGCCGGGGTCGTGGACGGGGTGCTGCTCGTCCTCTCCGAGCTGGTCACCAACGCCGTCCTGCACGCGGCGCTGCTCTCACCCGAGATCGCCGTGGAGGTCGCCGTCGGCGCCGGGTGGATCAGAGTGTCGGTCGAGGACAACCACCCCTACCGGCCCACGGCGCTGGAGACCGACCACGCCAGCACGGGCGGGCGCGGACTGCTGCTGGTGCGGGAGATCACCCGGGAGGCGGGCGGTGGATGCGCCGTCGAGCACACCGCGAGCGGCGGGAAGATCGTCTGGGCGGTGCTCCCCTTCGACCAGGGGCGGCAGGTACCGGCGCACCGGGGTGACCTGGAGATGTCCGCTCCGCCCCACCGGGACGCCCCGGACCAGGGCCGCCCGGCGCACCGGGACGATCCGGACCGCGGCGATCCGGACGGGGACGGCCTGCCGGGCCGGAGCGACCCGCCGGGCCCGAGCGACCCGCAGGGCCGGACGGATCCGGCCGGCCCCGGCGGGGTCACCAGCCCCCGGCGGGCCCCGTGAGCTCCCGGAACGCCGGACGCGCCGCGTCCAGCACGGTCATGAACCAGGCGGAGAACGGCGCCGAGCCGTGCCGCTCCGTCAGCTCCGCAGGGGTGACGAACACGGTCTCCCCGACCTCCTCCGGGTCGGGCCGCGGCGCCTCCTGCGCCAGCCCGACGAAGAGGTGGTTGTACTCGTGCTCGACCAGCCCCGAAGCCGGGTCCGGGTGGTGGTAGACCACCGTGCCGGCCTCCGCGAGCAGGGAGGGCGAGATGCCCAGCTCCTCGTGGGTACGGCGGGCCGCCGCGGCGAAGGGCGCCTCCCCGGGGTACGGATGGCCGCAGCAGGTGTTCGACCAGACGCCGGGGGAGTGGTACTTGCCCAGCGCCCGGCGCTGGATCAGCAGCCGCCCCTGCTCGTCGAAGAGGAAGACCGAGAACGCCCGGTGCAGCCGGCCCGGCGCCTGGTGTGCCGAGAGCTTCTCGGCCGTGCCGATGGTGTTGCCGTCCTCGTCGACCAGCTCCAGCATGATCGTTTCTTGTGCAGCGGTCGACGAGCTGTTCGCCGCGGTGACTGGTGTGGTCGGCATAACCATCCTTCGCTTCGGGCCTCGACGGCCAAGTCTGCCGTACGCAAAAGCCCCGTGTCCGCACTTCGGGGGGTGGGCATGTCCGTTCCATACCGCGCCCCACGGTGTGAGCGCCCGGTGGTTCAGTGGCAGAGTCTGGCCTCGTGCTCGGCGTGGCCCCGGGGTTCGAGCTGGAAGGTGCAGTGCTCGACATCGAAGTGATGGCCGAGACATCCTTGCAGGTCATGGAGCATTCTCTCGTGCCCCACCGCGTCCAGCGCGTCCTGGTCCACGACCACGTGTGCGGAGAGCACCGGCATCCCGGACGTGATCGTCCAGGCATGGAGGTCATGGACGTCCGCCACCCCCGGCAGTGCGAGCATATGTGCGCGTACCTCACTCATGTCCACATCCTTGGGCGCCGCCTCCAGCAGGACGTTCAGCGTCTCCCGCAGCAGCTTCACCGTACGCGGAACGATCATGAGCCCGATGAGCAGCCCCGCGATCGGGTCCGCGAGCTGCCATCCGGTGGCCAGGATGATCCCGGCGGAGACCAGCACGGCGAACGAGCCGAGCGTGTCCGCGAGGACCTCCAGATACGCGCCGCGCACATTCAGGCTCTCGCTCTGCCCGCGCGTCAGCAGGGAGAGCGAGACGAGGTTGGCGGCCATGCCGATCAGCGCGAAGACGATCGTCAGCCCGCCCCGGGTCTCCGGCGGTGTGATGAAACGCTCGACGGCCTCGAAGAGCAGATAGCCGCCCACGCCGAGCAGCAGCAGACAGTTGGCGAGGGCGGCGAGGATCTCCGCCCTCGCGTAACCGAAGGTGCGGCTCTCGTCGGCGGGGCGGGCCGCGAAGTGGATCGCCAGCAGGGCCATGCCGAGCCCCACCGCGTCCGTCGCCATGTGGGCCGCGTCGGCGATCAGGGCGAGGGAGTCCGAGACGACACCGCCGATGATCTCCACCACCATCACGGACAGCGTGATGCCCAGGGCGATCCGCAGCCGGCCGCGGTAGGCGGCGGTCGCGGTGCCCGGCGGCGGCCCTCCGTGGGTGTGCCCGTGGTTGTGCCCTGCCCCCATGAGGACGCCTCCCGGTCGTACGGACGAGTGCTGACGCACGCCAGTCAACTACGGGTGGGGGGTATCGGGCAACACGACGGTGAACACCGTTGTCATATGCTCTGACCTGCGGAAATGATGCCAGGTCAGAGCGGTGCGCCACGGACCGGCGACAGGATCATCCGATCGGGGCCACCGGGTGGCGCAACCGCCACCCCTCCCACGCCGACTCGACCATCGCCCGTACGTCGCGGCTCGCCGTCCAGCCCAGCTCCCGGGTGGCCAGCTCGACCGAGGCGACCGCCCGCGCGGCGTCCCCGGCACGGCGCGGCTCGACCACCGGCTCCGTACGGTCCCCGGTGACCTCCGCCACCAGAGCGGCCAGCTCCCGCACCGAGACGCCCTCGCCGCGGCCGATGTTCACCGTCAGGTCCTGGCCGCCGGGGAGCCCGGCCAGATGGCGGGCGGCGGCGAGATGGGCCTCGGCGAGATCGGCGACATGGATGTAGTCCCGTACACAGGTGCCGTCCGGGGTCGGATAGTCCGCGCCGAAGATCCGCGGCGCCTCGCCCCGGGTGATCCGGTCGAAGAACATCGGGATGATGTTGAACACCCCGGTGTCCGAGAGTTCGGGCAGGGCTGTGCCCGCCACGTTGAAGTACCGCAGACACCCCGTGGAGATTCCGTGTGCCCGGCCGGTGGCCCGGACCAGCCACTCGCCGGCGAGCTTGGTCTCCCCGTACGGGTTGATGGGGACGGCGGGCGTCCGCTCCGTGATCAACCGCACATCGGGCACCCCGTACACGGCCGCGGAGGAGGAGAAGAGGAAGCGGCGCACCTTCGCCTCCACGACCGCGTCCAGCAGCACCGTCAGCCCGTGCAGATTCTCCCGGTAGTACCTCAGCGGCTGCTCGACGGACTGGCCGACCTGCTTCTTCGCCGCGAGATGGACCACACCGGTGACCTCGTGCGCGCCCAGGACCCGGTCGACGGCCTCCCGGTCCAGCAGCGACGCCCGGACCAGCGGGACCTCCGGCGGCAGCCGCTCGGCGAAGCCGCTCGACAGGTCGTCCAACACGACGACCCGTTCCCCCGCCGCCGTCAGGGCGCGCACCACATGGGCCCCGATATATCCCGCTCCGCCTGTGATCAGCCATGTCATGCCGTCACCCTAGTGCGCCCGCCGGTGCCCCCTGCGGCCCCTGCCCCGGCGCTCCCCGGCGGTCGCGGTTTGTGGGGCGGACCCCGGATCGACAATGATGATCTCCCACCTGGGCCGCTCCCGGCCCTGACGCGGGTGTCCGGGACCGCCGCCCTGTACGGAACAGGGCGTAAACGGGCGATGAACTCGCCCTTCTGTTCATCCGATAGCCTCTGCCGACGTGCCGCCACCCGGATCCCGGGGCCTGCCGCCGCGCACCCAGCCCTGTCAGTGTCAAGGAGTGAGTTCGTCTGCCGACCGCCATCCTCACCGGTGCTCCGGTACCCGGATCGCCGCTCGAAGGCGATCTGCGGTCCCTGGGCTTCGACGTACGGACCGCACCCGGCGCCGAGGAGGCCCGGAGCCTGCTGGCCGCGGCCCCCGCGTCGGAGCGCGTCGCACTCGTCGACGCCCGCTTCGTCGGCCATGTCCACGCCCTGCGCCTGGCCCTGACCGATCCCCGCTTCCCCGCCGCCGCGGTGCCCGGGGCGCTCACCGCCCAGCCCGCGGCCCGGGGCGCGCTGCTGAGCGCGCTCACGGCAGCGGACCCCTCCGGCGCGGCCGACGAGCCCCTGGCCGACCGGGCCGCCACCGCGCTCGACGCCGCGGGCACCACCGTCACCCGCCCCGAGCTGGGGTCGCTCGTCGCCGCCGTACCCGCCGACGCGTCCGCCCGCGAACAGGCGGGCAAGGACGTCGCCGCCGTCGACGACGAGGCCGTACGGCTGCGCTCCGCGGTGAAGGCCCGCGACGGCTTCTTCACCACGTTCTGCATCAGCCCCTACTCCCGCTACCTCGCGCGCTGGTGCGCCCGCCGGGGTCTCACCCCCAACCAGGTCACCACCGCCTCGCTGGTCACCGCCCTGATCGCGGCGGCCTGCGCGGCCACCGGCACCCGCGGCGGCTATGTCGCCGCCGGGGCGCTGCTGCTCTTCTCCTTCGTCCTGGACTGCACCGACGGGCAGCTCGCCCGCTACTCGCTCCAGTACTCCACGATGGGCGCCTGGCTCGACGCGACCTTCGACCGGGCCAAGGAGTACGCGTACTACGCGGGCCTCGCCCTCGGCGCGGCCCGGGGCGGCGACGACGTCTGGGCGCTCGCGCTCGGCGCGATGGTCCTCCAGACCTGCCGCCATGTCGTGGACTTCTCGTTCAACGAGGCGAACGTCGACAGTACGGCGGTGAACGGGGGCGGCAAGGCCGTCGTCGGCACCCCCACCGCCGCGCTCTCCAGCAGGCTCGACAGCGTCGGCTGGACCGTCTGGGTACGCCGCATGATCGTGCTGCCGATCGGTGAGCGCTGGGCGATGATCGCCGTGCTGACCGCCCTGACCACGCCCCGGATCGTCTTCTACGCGCTCCTCGTCGGCTGCGGCTTCGCCGCCTGCTACACCACCGCGGGACGCGTCCTGCGCTCGGTGACCCGCAAGGCGGTGCGGACCGACCGGGCCGCCGGCGCCCTCGCGGACCTCGCCGACTCGGGACCGCTCGCCGAACTCGTCGCCCGCGCGCTGCGGCGTCCGGCCCGCGCGCTCCCCGGGGCGCTGCCGTTCCTGATCGCCCTGGCCGGCGGCGTCACGGTCGTCGCCGCCGCGGCCTTCGGTCCGCTGGGGACCACGGGCTCCGGCGCACCGCGCTTCGACGCCGCCGTGCTCCTGGGCGGCGCCCTGGTGTACGTGCTGACCTCGGGGTTCGCCGTCGCCCGCCGGATGGGCGGCGCGCTCGACTGGCTCATACCGCCGGTCTTCCGGGCGGCCGAGTACGGCACCGTCCTGGTCCTCGCCGCCCGCGCCGACCTCCCCGGCGCCCTGCCCGCGGCGTTCGGGCTGGTGGCGGCCGTCGCCTACCATCACTACGACTCGGTGTACCGCATCCGCGGCGGCACCGGCGCCCCGCCCCGAGGGCTCGTCCGGGCGCTCGGCGGCCACGAGGGCCGCACGCTGCTGGTCGCCCTGTGCGCCGTCCTCTCCACCCGCGCCTTCGACTTCCCGCTGGAACTGACGGTGCTCGCCGTCGCCGTGGCGCTGATCGCGCTCGTGGAGTCCATCCGGTTCTGGGTGTCCTCCGGAGCCCCCGCCGTACACGACGAAGGAGAACCCGCATGATCGGCCTCGTACTCGCAGCCGGAGCAGGACGGCGTCTGCGCCCCTACACCGACACGCTGCCCAAGGCCCTCGTGCCGGTCGACCCGGCGGGCGAGGGCACCACCACCGTCCTCGACCTGACCCTGGGCAACTTCGCCGAGGTCGGACTGGACGAGGCCGCGATCGTCGTCGGCTACCGCAAGGAGGCCGTGTACGAGCGCAAGGCCGCCCTGGAGCAGAAGTACGGGCTCAAGATCACCCTCGTCGACAACGACAAGGCCGAGGAGTGGAACAACGCCTACTCCCTCTGGTGCGCCCGGGACATCCTGGCGCGCGGGGTGATCCTCGCCAACGGCGACACCGTCCACCCCGTCTCCGTCGAGAAGACGCTGCTCGCCGCGCGCGGCGAGGGCCGCAGGATCATCCTCGCCCTCGACACGGTCAAGTCCCTCGCGGACGAGGAGATGAAGGTCATCACCGACGGTGACCGGGGCGTACGCCGGATCACCAAGCTGATGGACCCGGCCACCGCCACCGGCGAGTACATCGGGGTCACCCTGATCGAGCCCGAGGCCGCCGCCGATCTCGCGGACGCCCTCAAGGCCACCTTCGAGAAGGACCCCGACCTCTACTACGAGGACGGCTACCAGGAGCTGGTGAACCGCGGCTTCACCCTCGACGTCGCGCCCATCGGGGACATCCCCTGGGTCGAGATCGACAACCACGCCGACCTCGCGAAGGGCCGTGAGATCGCGTGCCAGTACTGACCCGGCTCATCCCGTCGCCGGTCGTCGTGGACATCAGGCCCGGCGCCATGGACGATCTCGCCGGGCTCCTCGCCGACCAGCGGATCTCCAGCTCGGGCAAGCTCTCCATCGCCGTCAGCGGCGGCTCGGGCCAGGCGCTGCGCGAACGGCTCGCGCCGGTGCTGCCCGACGCCGACTGGTACGCGGTGGCCGACGGCACGATCGACTCGGCGGTCCGGCTCGCCGACGACATCAAGGGCAAGCGGTACGACGCCGTGGTGGGCCTCGGCGGCGGCAAGATCATCGACGTGGCGAAGTACGCGGCGGCCCGGGTCGGGCTGCCCATGGTGGCCGTCGCCACCAACCTCTCGCACGACGGCATCTGCTCGCCGGTCTCCATCCTCGACAACGACAACGGCCGCGGCTCGTACGGCGTCCCGACGCCCATCGCCATGGTCGTCGACCTCGACGTCATCCGGGACGCGCCGGTCCGCTTCGTCCGCTCCGGCATCGGGGACGCGGTCTCCAACATCTCGGCCATCGCGGACTGGGAGCTGTCCCACCGGGTCAACGGCGAGCCGGTCGACGGACTGGCCGCCGCCATGGCCCGTACCGCGGGCGAAGCCGTGCTGCGCCACCCCGGCGGGGTCGGCGACGACGAGTTCCTCACCGTGCTCGCCGAGGCGCTGGTCCTCTCCGGCATCGCCATGTCGATCAGCGGGGACACCCGCCCCTCGTCCGGCGCCTGCCACGAGATCAGCCACGCCTTCGACCTCCTCTACCCGGGGCGCTCCGCGCTCCACGGCGAACAGGTCGGCTTCGGTGCCGCCTTCGCCATGCGGCTGCGCGGCGCCGAGGAGGAGTCACTGCTGTTCACCGAGGTGCTGCGGCGCCACGGCCTGCCCGTGCTGCCCGAGGAGATCGGCTTCACCGTCGACGAGTTCGTACGGGCCGTCGCCTACGCGCCGCAGACCCGGCCGGGCCGTTTCACCATCCTTGAGCACCTCGACCTGTCCACCGACCAGATCAGGGACGCGTACGCCGACTATGCCTCGACCCTCAGTAGCTGAACTCCGCCCGGTCGTCCACCCGGAAGGAGTGAAGGACCGGCGCAGTGGTGAGCACTGGGCGGGACGTCTGTACATGCGGGAAATCTCGCTGCACATCGACCCGTACCTGGTGAACACCCGGATCACGCCCAACCAGCTCACCTACCTCATGGTGGTCGTGGGGATCATCGGCGGCGCCGCGCTGCTGCTGCCCGGACTGCCCGGGGCGATCCTCGCGGTCGTCCTCTTCCAGATCTACCTGCTGCTCGACTGCGTCGACGGCGAGGTGGCCCGCTGGCGCGGACAGACCTCCATCACCGGCGTCTACCTCGACCGGATCGGCCACTATCTCTGCGAGGCCGCGCTGCTGGTCGGCTTCGGGGTGCGCGGCGCCGACGTGTTCCACCAGAACGGCGCCTCCACCAACTGGCTGTGGGCCTTCCTCGGCACGCTCGCCGCGCTCGGCGCGATCCTGATCAAGGCCGAGACCGACCTGGTGGACGTGGCCAGGCAGCGCAGCGGACTGCCCGCCGTCAAGGACGAGGCGTCCGTGCCGCGCTCCTCCGGGCTCGCACTGGCCCGCCGCGCCGCCGCCATGCTCAAGTTCCACCGGCTCGTCGGCGGTATCGAGGCCAGCCTCTTCATCCTCGTGGTGGCGATCCTCGACCAGATCAACGGCGATCTGTTCTTCAGCCGGCTCGGCATCGCCGTCCTCGCCGGGATCGCCCTGCTCCAGACCCTGCTCCACCTGGTCTCCATCCTGGCGTCCAGCAGGCTGAGGTGACCGACGTGCGGCTCGGCGCGGTGATCATCACGATGGGTGACCGCCCCGGCGACCTGCGTGCGCTGCTCGACTCCGTCGTCCGTCAGGACGGCGACCCCGTCGAGATCGTCGTGGTCGGGAACGGTGCCCCGGTGGGCGCCGTTCCGCCCGGCGTACGGACCGTGGAGGTGCCGGAGAACCTGGGCATCCCCGGCGGCCGCAACATCGGCATCGAGGCGTTCGGCCCGGCCGGCTCCGACGTGGACGTCCTGCTCTTCCTGGACGACGACGGACTGCTGCCCAGGACCGACACGGCCACGCTGATCCGCGACGCCTTCGCCGCCGACCCCGTCCTCGGGATCGTGAGCTTCCGGATCACCGACCCGGAGACCGGGCTCACCCAGCGCAGACACGTGCCCCGGCTGCGCGCCTCCGACCCGCTGCGCTCCTCCCGCGTGACGACCTTCCTGGGCGGCGCCAGCGCCGTACGGACGAAGGTCCTCGCGGAGGTCGGCCCGCTGCCCGAGGACTTCTTCTACGCCCATGAGGAGACCGATCTCGCCTGGCGGGCCCTGGACGCCGGGTGGATGATCGACTACCGCTCCGACATGGTGCTGAACCACCCGACGATGCCGCCGTCCCGGCACGCCGTCTACCACCGCATGGTGGCCCGGAACCGGGTCTGGCTGGCCCGCCGTAACCTCCCCGCCCCCGTTGTCCCCCTCTATCTCGGCGTATGGCTGCTGCTCACCCTGGTACGACGTCCGTCCCGGCCCGCTCTCGCGGCGTGGTTCGGCGGGTTCCGGGAAGGCTGGGCGACGCCGTGCGGTCCGCGGCGTCCCATGAAGTGGCGTACGGTATGGCGGCTGACCCGGCTGGGCCGACCGCCTGTCATCTGACAAGCTCAGTTCTGAGAGCATCGGGTCAATCCCCGGGGCCTGGCCGCCCGCGCCTGTGCCCGACCGGCTGCGCATCTTGAACACGAAAGTTTCAACTTGTGAGTGACACAACCCATGAGGGTGCGATCGCTGTGAGCGCCCCCCCGTCGCCCGACGACGGTCTGTCTGCGGCGGAGCTCGCCGCCAAGTACGGCCTGTCGGTGAGCGGTGCCCGGCCAGGGCTGCGCGACTACGTCCGGCAGCTCTGGGGCCGTCGGCACTTCATCCTGGCGTTCTCCCAGGCGAAGCTCACGGCCCAGTACAGCCAGGCGAAGCTCGGGCAGCTCTGGCAGGTGGCGACCCCGCTGCTGAACGCGGCCGTCTACTACCTGATCTTCGGGCTGATCCTCCAGACCAAGCGGGGCATCCCGCAGGAGGTCTTCGTCCCGTTCCTGGTCACCGGCGTCTTCGTCTTCACCTTCACCCAGAGCTCGGTGATGGCCGGGGTCCGCGCCATCTCCGGGAATCTGGGGCTCGTCCGGGCCCTGCACTTCCCCCGGGCGTCGCTGCCGGTCTCCTTCTCCCTCCAGCAGCTCCAGCAACTCCTCTTCTCCATGGTCGTGCTGGTCACCGTGGCGGTCATCTTCGGGAGTTACCCGAGCCTGAGCTGGCTGCTGGTGCTGCCCGCCCTGGCGCTCCAGTTCCTCTTCAACACCGGTCTGGCGCTGATCATGGCGCGCCTGGGCAGCAAGACACCCGACCTGGCCCAGCTCATGCCCTTCGTGATGCGTACGTGGATGTACGCGTCGGGCGTGATGTTCTCCATCCCGATCATGCTCCAGGGCAAGCCGGGGTGGATCGCCGACGTGCTCCAGTACAACCCGGCCGCGATCTACATGGATCTGGTCCGGTTCGCGCTGATCGACGGCTACGGCTCGGAGAATCTGCCCGCGCACGTCTGGCTCGTCGCACTGGCCTGGTCCGTGCTGCTGGGCGCCGTCGGTTTCGTGTATTTCTGGAAGGCTGAGGAGCGGTACGGCCGTGGCTGAGGACAACAACCAAGGACGCATCCCCACGGTCATCGCCGACGACGTGCACATCGTGTACCGCGTCAACGGCGGCAGCGGTGGCAAGGGCAGCGCGACCGCGGCGCTGAGCCGCATACTCCGCCGCGACAAGGGGGAGTCGCGGGGCGTCCGCAAGGTCCACGCCGTCCGGGGCGTCACCTTCACCGCGTACCGCGGCGAGGCGATCGGCCTGATCGGCACCAACGGTTCCGGCAAGTCGACCCTGCTGCGCGCCATCGCGGGGCTGCTGCCCGCCGAGAGCGGCAAGGTCTACACCGACGGCCAGCCGTCCCTGCTCGGCGTCAACGCCGCGCTGATGAACGATCTGACCGGTGAACGCAACGTCATCCTGGGCGGTCTGGCCATGGGGATGTCGCGTGAGCAGATCCGTGAGCGCTACCAGTCGATCGTCGACTTCTCCGGCATCAACGAGAAGGGCGACTTCATCACGCTCCCGATGCGTACGTACTCCTCGGGCATGGCCGCCCGGCTGCGGTTCTCCATCGCCGCCGCCAAGGACCATGACGTACTGATGATCGACGAGGCCCTGGCCACCGGGGACCGCAAGTTCCAGATCCGCTCCGAGCAGCGGATCCGTGAGCTGCGCAAGGAGGCCGGCACGGTCTTCCTCGTCAGTCACAGCAACAAGTCGATCAGGGACACCTGCGACCGGGTGCTGTGGCTGGAGAAGGGCGAGCTGCTGATGGACGGCCCGACCGACGAGGTCATCAAGGCGTACGAGAAGGAGACCGGCAAGTAGGCCCGGCCGCCCGAGAGGTACGGCAACGCCCCCGCCACAGCGATCGGACGGGGGCGTTGTCATGGCACGAACCGATCACCCTGGGTCAAAGATCGGTCAAGTCCGGTGAGTCAGGGGAAGGTTGGCGGGTATGGCCACGTTGTTGTCATACGACCAACACCCCGGCGTGTTCCTCCGGGTTGTACAACGTAAGCTGGGCCGGGCCGATTCGCGGCAAGTGGGGCGATACCCCTGGGCGACCCGGCTGTCAGCGGGCCTCGGGTACTGGGAGGCACGGGCGGCGTGTCCGAAATGGGATGTATTGGGTCGGCAGTGTAGAACGGGAGATGTGACGGCAATGACGGAAAATCTCCAGCTCCGCGAGGATTCCGCCGTCCGCGTAACGGGTAGCGCACGGTGACGGGCGTCCCGGACGCGCGCCCCGACCACGCCTCGCGCGCCACGCTCGGCAAGGCCGCGGACGAGAACTTCCCCGTGGCCCCCTTCTTCCTTCCGCGCGCCTGGCGCGACGACCTGATGGCCGTGTACGGATACGCCCGCCTCGTCGACGACATCGGTGACGGCGACCTCGCCCCCGGCGGCGCCGACGCCCGCCACCTGGGCGTCGCCCCCGCGCTCGCCGACGACAGGACCGCCGTGCTCGACGCCTTCGAGACCGACCTGCGGCGGGTCTTCGACCCCGACGGCCCCGCGCCCGGCCACCCGCTGCTGCGCGCCCTGATCCCGACCGTACGGCGCCGCTCCCTGCCTCCCGAGCCGTTCCTCGGACTGATCGGGGCCAACCGCCAGGACCAGGTGGTGCGGCGGTACGAGACCTACGACGACCTGCTCGCCTACTGCGAACTCTCCGCCAACCCGGTCGGCCGCCTCGTCCTCGGGATCACCGGCACCGCGACCCCCGAGCGGCTGCGCCGCTCCGACGCCGTCTGCACGGCGCTCCAGATCGTCGAACACCTCCAGGACGTGACCGAGGACCTCGGCCGCGACCGGATCTACCTCCCCGCCGAGGACATGAAACGTTTCCGTGTCACCGAGGCGGACCTGGCCGCTCCCACCGCGAACGCCTCCGTACGTTCCCTGGTCGCCCACGAGGCCGAACGCGCCCGCCTGCTGCTGGACGAAGGCACCGCCCTGGTGGGCAGCGTCCACGGCAGGCTCCGTCTCCTCCTCGCCGGATTTGTGGCGGGCGGGCGCGCCGCCCTCGCTTCGATCGCGGCGGCCGGGCACGATGTGCTCCCCGGGCCGCCCAAACCCACCACGCCGCGTCTGCTGCGCGAAGTGGGAGCTGTCTTGCGAAGTGCGCACAGAGAGGGGTGAGCCGGAACGTGGAGGGACAGACGCCCATGTCCGCGCCGGTACTGGCGGCCTACAGCTACTGCGAGGCCGTCACCGGTCAGCAGGCCCGTAATTTCGCCTACGGCATCAGGCTGCTGCCGACCGACAAGCGGCAGGCCATGTCCGCGCTGTACGCCTTCTCCCGGAGGGTGGACGACATCGGGGACGGCACGCTCGCGCCGGAGGCCAAGCAGACCCGGCTCGAAGAGACCCGGGCGCTGCTGGACCGGGTGAGGGCCGGCGAGGTGGACGACGACGACACCGACCCCGTGGCGGTCGCCGTCGCGGACACGGCACGCCGCTTCCCGGTGCCCCTCGACGGGCTCGACGAGCTGATCGACGGCGTCCTCATGGACGTCAGGGGCGACACCTACGAGACCTGGGACGACCTCAAGGTCTACTGCCGGTGCGTCGCGGGCGCCATCGGCCGGGTCTCCCTCGGTGTCTTCGGCACCGCGCCCGGCGCCCCCGGGGCCGAGCGCGCCGCAGAGTACGCCGACACGCTGGGGCTCGCCCTCCAGCTCACCAACATCCTCCGGGACGTCCGCGAGGACGCGGGCAACGGCCGGACGTACCTGCCCGCCGACGACCTCGCCAAGTTCGGCTGCTCCGCCGGGTTCCGCAGCGCCACCCCGGCGCCGGACGCCGACTTCGCCGGACTGGTCCACTTCGAGGTCCGCCGCGCCCGCGCGCTCTTCGCCGAGGGCTACCGGCTGCTGCCCATGCTCGACCGGCGCAGCGGCGCCTGTGTCGCCGCCATGGCCGGCATCTACCGCCGGCTGCTCGACCGTATCGAGCGCGACCCCGGGGCCGTGCTCCGCGGCCGGGTCTCGCTCCCCGGCCACGAGAAGGCGTACGTCGCCGTGCGCGGCCTCTCCGGTCTCGACGCCAGGACCATCTCCCGGCAGGCCGTCAGGAGGCGCGGCTGATGCGGGAGCCGAGACCGGTCGCCCCCGCCCCTTCGTACGGATGTCCGTACGAAGGATGCTCAACCTCGAACGGACATGACGCGTCCCTGACTGCGGAGGGCTCGGCGGGACCGAACCGCCCGACGGGTCCGGCGACAAGGGGGAACGCATGACGACGGCCGACGGAGGCCGGGTCCGCCGTGCCGTGGTGGTCGGCGGCGGACTCGCCGGGATGACCGCGGCCCTCCACCTCGCCGACGCGGGGGTGGCCGTGACCCTCCTCGAAGGCAGGCCGCGCCTCGGCGGACTCGCCTTCTCCTTCCGCCGCGGCGACCTCACCGTCGACAACGGCCAGCACGTCTACCTGCGCTGCTGCACCGCGTACCGCTGGTTCCTCGACCGGGTGGACGGCGCCGCGCTCGCCCCCCTCCAGGACCGGCTCGACGTGCCCGTCCTCGACGTCGGCCGTGAGCGGCCCCGGCTCGGCCGGATCCGCCGCACCGCCCTGCCCGTACCGCTGCACCTCGCGCCCGGCCTCGCCGCGTACCCGCACCTCTCGCTCGCCGAGCGTGCCTCCGTCGCCCGCGCCGCCTTCGCGCTCCAGCGGCTCGACCTCACGGACCCGGCGCTGGACGGCACCGACTTCGCCACCTGGCTCCACCGCCACGGACAGTCGGCCCGTACCGTCGAAGCCCTCTGGGACCTCGTCGGGGTGGCCACCCTCAACGCGACCGCGCCGAACGCCTCCCTGGCGCTCGCCGCGATGGTCTTCAAGACCGGGCTGCTCTCCGAACCCGGCGCCGCCGACATCGGCTGGTCCCACGTCCCGCTCGGCGACGTGCACGACACCCTCGCCCGCAAGGCGCTGGACGCCGCCGGCGTACGGACCGGGACGCGCGCCCGGGTCGGCGGGGTCTCCCGCGCCGACGGCGGCGGCTGGCACGTCGACCTGGACGGCGAACGGCTCGACGCGGACGCCGTCGTCCTCGCCGTACCCCAGCGCGAGGCCCACGCCCTGCTGCCCGAGGGCGCGCTCGACGCCCCCGACCGGCTGCTGGACATCGCCACCGCGCCCATCCTCAACCTCCACGTCGTGTACGGCCGCCGGGTACTGCGCCGCCCGTTCTTCGCCGCGCTGGGCTCGCCCGTCCAGTGGGTCTTCGACCGCACGCACGCCTCGGGACTGACGGACGGCCAGTACCTGGCGGTCTCCCAGTCCGCCGCCCAGGACGAGATCGACACCCCGGTCGCGGAGCTGCGGGCGCGCTACCTCCCCGAGCTGGAACGCCTCCTGCCCGCCGCGCGCGGCGCGGAGGTACGGGACTTCTTCGTCACCCGGGAGCGGACGGCCACGTTCGCCCCCACCCCCGGCGTGGAACGGCTCCGCCCGGCGGTCCGCACCCGAGCCCCCGGCCTCTTCCTGGCCGGCGCATGGACCGCCACCGGCTGGCCCGCGACGATGGAAGGCGCGGTGCGGAGCGGTCTCGACGCCGCGGGCGCCGCTCTCCCCGCACTCGGTCACCGCCATCACCACCCCTTGCAGGAGGCGGCATGAGCCCGAGTACTGCACCGACGAGTACTGGAACAAGAGGAGAGACCGTGCCGACCGTGCCCCCGGCCCACCCGGTTGTCGACACCGCGGACGTCCACGCGCTGCTGGAGCGGGGGCGGACCCTGTCCACCCCCGTCCTGCGCGCCGCCGTCGACCGGCTGGCCGCCCCCATGGACACCGTCGCCGCCTACCACTTCGGCTGGATCGACGCCGAGGGCCGCCCCGCCGACGGCGACGGCGGCAAGGCCGTCCGCCCCGCGCTCGCCCTGCTCTCCGCGGAAGCGGCGGGCGCCGCCCCCGAGAAGGGCGTGCCCGGCGCCGTCGCCGTGGAACTCGTCCACAACTTCTCGCTGCTGCACGACGACCTGATGGACGGCGACGAGCAGCGCCGCCACCGCGACACGGTGTGGAAGGTGCACGGCCCCGCGCAGGCCATCCTCGTCGGGGACGCGCTGTTCGCGCTGGCCAACGAGGTGCTGCTGGAGCTGGGCACCGTCGAGGCGGGCCGCGCCACCCGCCGGCTGACCACCGCCACCCGCAAGCTGATCGACGGCCAGGCCCAGGACATCTCCTACGAGCACCGCGAGCGGGTCACCGTCGAGGAGTGCCTGGAGATGGAGGGCAACAAGACCGGCGCGCTGCTCGCCTGCGCCGTCTCCGTCGGCGCGGTCCTCGGCGGCGCCGACGACCGCACGGCCGACACCCTGGAGTCGTACGGACACCACCTCGGTCTCGCCTTCCAGGCCGTCGACGACCTGCTGGGCATCTGGGGCGACCCGGAGGCCACCGGCAAGCAGACCTGGAGCGACCTGCGCCAGCGCAAGAAGTCCCTGCCGGTCGTCGCCGCGCTCGCCGCGGAAGGACCGGCCTCCCGGCGGCTGGGCGAACTGCTCGCCGCCGACGCCAAGAGCACCGACTTCGAGCACTTCTCCGAGGAGGAGTTCGCGACCAGGGCGGCGCTCATCGAGGAGGCGGGGGGCCGCGAGTGGACCTCCCAGGAGGCCCGCAGGCAGCAGGCCATCGCCATCGAGGCCCTGAACCACGTGGACATGCCGGAAAAGATCCGCGCGCAGCTCGTCGCACTCGCGGACTTCGTCGTCGTACGAAAGAGATGATCACCATTCCCATATGACCGCAGTCGCCGTCCCGCGCCACCGGCAACGGACGACGGAGACCCCAGGCACAGCAGAAGAACACCACTGCACGAAGGGGAAGCCATGACAGCGACGACCGACGGAAGCACCGGGGCCCTGGGACCCCGCGCAGCCTCGGCCAGCGGACCGACCGACACCACCACTCTCCCCGCCGCGGGCGGTGACCTCCGGGTCGCCGCCGAGCGGGCCACCGCACGATCCGTCGAGCACCTGCTCGGCCGGCAGGACGCCCAGGGGTGGTGGAAAGGGGATCTGGCCACCAACGTGACGATGGACGCCGAGGATCTGCTGCTCCGTCAGTTCCTGGGCGTGCAGGACCCCCGTACCACCGAGGCGGCGGCCCTCTTCATCCGCGGCGAACAGAGCGCCGACGGCACCTGGGCCACCTTCCACGAAGGCCCTCCCGAACTCTCCGCCACCATCGAGGCCTATGTCGCCCTGCGACTGGCCGGGGACCGGCCCGACGACCCGCACATGGCGCGCGCCTCCCAGTGGGTACGGGACAACGGCGGGATCGCCGCGAGCCGGGTCTTCACCCGGATCTGGCTGGCCCTCTTCGGCTGGTGGAAGTGGGACGACCTCCCCGAACTGCCCCCCGAACTGATCTTCCTGCCCAAGTGGTTCCCGCTCAACATCTACGACTTCGGCTGCTGGGCGCGGCAGACCATCGTGCCCCTCACCATCGTCTCCGCGAAGCGGCCCGTACGGCCCGCCCCCTTCGCCCTCGACGAACTCCACGCCGACGCGGCCCGCCCCCGCCCCCACCGGCCGCTCGCCCCCGTGACGAGCTGGGACGGCGCCTTCCAGCGGCTCGACAGAGCCCTGCACGCCTACCACCGCTTCGCCCCGCGCCTGCTGCGCCGCACCGCGATGAACGCCGCCGCGCGCTGGATCATCGAACGGCAGGAGAACGACGGCTGCTGGGGCGGGATCCAGCCGCCCGCCGTCTACTCGGTCATCGCCCTGCACCTGCTCGGCTACGACCTCGACCACCCCGTCATGCGCGCCGGACTCGAATCGCTCGACCGGTTCGCCGTCCGGCGCGAGGACGGCGCCCGGATGATCGAGGCGTGCCAGTCCCCGGTCTGGGACACCTGCCTCGCCACCATCGCCCTCGCCGACGCCGGACTCAGCCCGGACCACCCGGCCCTGGTCAAGGCCGCCGACTGGATGCTCGGCGAACAGATCGTCCGCCCCGGCGACTGGTCGGTACGCAGACCCGGACTCGTCCCCGGCGGCTGGGCGTTCGAGTTCCACAACGACAACTACCCCGACATCGACGACACCGCAGAGGTCATCCTCGCGCTGCGCCGCGTCGGCCACCCCGACCCCGACCGGCTCGACGCGGCCGTCGACCGCGGCACCCGGTGGAACCTCGGCATGCAGTCGCGCAACGGGGCCTGGGGCGCCTTCGACGCCGACAACACCAGCCCGTTCCCCAACCGGCTGCCCTTCTGCGACTTCGGCGAGGTCATCGACCCGCCCTCCGCCGACGTGACCGCCCACGTCGTCGAGATGCTCGCCTACGAAGGCAAGTCCCACCACCCCGCCACCCGGCGCGGCGTCGAGTGGCTGCTCGCCGAACAGGAGACCACCGGCGCCTGGTTCGGCCGCTGGGGCGTCAACTACGTCTACGGCACCGGAGCGGTGGTGCCCGCCCTCACCGCCGCCGGACTGCCGCCCTCGCACCCCGCGATCCGGCGCGCCGTCGCCTGGCTCGAATCCGTCCAGAACGAGGACGGCGGCTGGGGCGAGGACCTGCGCTCCTACCGTGAGGAGGAGTGGATCGGGCACGGCGCCACCACCGCCTCCCAGACCGCCTGGGCGCTCCTCGCGCTCCTCGCGGCGGGGGAACACGGCGGCCAGTCCGTCGAACGGGGCATCGCCTCGCTCGCGGCGACCCAGCGCGAGGACGGTTCCTGGGACGAGCCGTACTTCACGGGCACCGGCTTCCCGTGGGACTTCTCCATCAACTACCACCTCTACCGGCAGGTCTTCCCGCTGACGGCGCTCGGCCGCTACCTCCACGGGGAGCCGAAGGCCCTCACCACCCGCTCCGGCGTCCGACAGGGCGTCTGATGGAGCGGCCCCCGGGGCCGTCCGCCGGTCCCGGCACACCACTGCTGATCGCCTGCGCGCTCTCCATCGAGCGCGTCGCCCTGCGCGGTTCGGGGAGGGGCGCCGCGGCGGGCCCCGTCACCGTGCTCCGTACGGGCATGGGCCCCAGAAACGCCGAGCGGGCCGTGGCACGCGCGCTCGGCGGGCCCCGGCACGGGGACGCGGCCGTCATCGCCGCCGGATTCTGCGCCGGACTCACCCCGGGGATGAACCCGGGCGACCTGATCGTCGCCGACCAGACCCGCGACCGGTACGGCGCCACCCCCTGCACGGACACCGGCCTCCTCGTGGCGGCCCTGGCCAGGGCCGTACCGGGGCGCACGGTCCACACCGGCCCGCTGACCGGCTCCGACCACGTCGTCCGCGGTCAGGAACGCTCCGCGCTGCGCGCCACGGGGGCGCTCGCGGTCGACATGGAATCCGCCGCCACGCTGCGATGCGCCCTGGCCGCCGGGCCACGCCCGGTTGCGGCCGTCCGGGTGGTCGTGGACGCTCCGGAGCATGAGCTCGTCCGTATCGGCACAGTGCGCGGTGGAATATCAGCCTTCCGTGTTCTTCGTGCCGTCCTCCCAGCTTTCTATGAATGGCACCGTTCTTTGCTGCTCCCCAGGAGGTGAGCTAGATGGCCATGCCACTCCGTCAGACCATCAGGGTCGGGACGTACCTCTTCGAACAGAAGCTCCGTCGGCGTGAGAAGTTTCCGCTCATCGTCGAGCTGGAACCCCTCTTCGCCTGCAATCTGGCGTGCGAGGGCTGCGGCAAGATCCAGCATCCCGCCGGAGTGCTGAAACAGCGCATGCCCGTGGCGCAGGCCGTCGGGGCGGTGCTGGAGTCCGGGGCGCCCATGGTCTCCATCGCCGGCGGCGAACCGCTGATGCACCCCCAGATGGACGAGATCGTCCGGCAGCTCGTGGCCCGCAGGAAGTACGTCTTCCTCTGCACCAACGCCATGCTGCTGCGGAAGAAGATCGAGAAATTCACCCCCTCGCCCTACTTCGCCTTCGCCGTGCACATCGACGGGCTGCGCGAGCGGCACGACGAGTCCGTCGCCAAGGAAGGCGTGTTCGACGAGGCCGTCGCCGCGATCAAGGAGGCCAAGCGGCGCGGATTCCGGGTGACCACCAACTCCACCTTCTTCAACACCGACACCCCGCAGACCGTCATCGAGGTGCTCAACTACCTCAACGACGACCTGAAGGTGGACGAGATGATGATCTCGCCCGCCTACGCCTACGAGAAGGCCCCCGACCAGGAACACTTCCTGGGTGTCGAACAGACCCGGGAGCTCTTCAAGAAGTCCTTCGCGGGCGGCAACCGGGCGCGCTGGCGCCTCAACCACTCGCCGCTCTTCCTGGACTTCCTCGAAGGCAAGGCCGACTTCCCCTGCACCGCGTGGGCCATCCCCAACTACTCCCTCTTCGGCTGGCAGCGCCCCTGCTACCTGATGAGCGACGGCTACGTCCCGACGTACCGTCAGCTCATCGAGGAGACCGACTGGACCAAGTACGGCCGCGGCAAGGACCCGCGCTGCGCCAACTGCATGGCGCACTGCGGCTACGAGCCGACCGCCGTCCTCGCCACCATGGGCTCCCTCAAGGAGTCCCTGCGCGCGGCCCGCGAAACGGTCGTCCCGACGCGGTGACGGTCCGACCACGGACGAGCCGGCGGCGGGCGCCCTCGGGTGCTTCCGCCGCCAGAGCGTGAGCGACACGAATCCGAGAGGGGGCCGAGCATGTCCGTCCTGGAACACATCCGGGGGCCGCACGATCTCAAGGCGCTGACGGCGAGCGAACTCGACGAACTGACCGGGGAGATCAGGGCGTTCCTGATCGAGGCGGTGGCGAGGACTGGGGGCCATCTCGGGCCCAACCTCGGGGTGGTGGAGCTGACCGTCGCCCTCCACCGGGCCTTCGACTCGCCCGCCGACCGCATCCTGTGGGACACCGGTCATCAGGCGTACGTCCACAAACTCCTCACCGGCAGGAAGGACTTCTCCAAACTGCGCGGCAAGGGCGGCCTCTCCGGCTACCCCTCCCGCGAGGAGTCCGAGCACGACATCATCGAGAACTCCCACGCCTCCACCGTGCTCGGCTGGGCCGACGGCCTCGCCAAGGCCCGGGACGTGCTCGGCGGCGAGGACCATGTCGTCGCGGTGATCGGGGACGGCGCCCTCACCGGCGGCATGGCCTGGGAGGCGCTGAACAACATCGCCGCCGCCAAGGACCGCCCGCTGATCGTCGTCGTCAACGACAACGAACGCTCGTACGGGCCGACGATCGGCGGCCTCGCCGACCACCTCGCCACGCTCCGCACCACCGACGGCTACGAGAGGTTCCTCGCCTGGGGCAAGGAGGTGCTGCACCACACCCCCGTCGTGGGCCGCCCCCTGTACGGGTCGCTGCACGGGGCGAAGAAGGGGTTCAAGGACGCCTTCGCCCCCCAGGGGATGTTCGAGGACCTCGGCCTCAAGTACGTCGGGCCGATCGACGGCCATGACATCGCCGCCCTGGAGTCCGCCCTCCACCGGGCCAAACGCTTCCACGGTCCCGTACTGGTGCACTGCCTCACCGAGAAGGGCCGCGGCTACGCCCCCGCGCTCCAGGACGACGCGGACCGCTTCCACACCGTCGGCGTGATGGACCCGCTGACCTGCGAGCCGCTGGCGCCCGCCGGGGCCCCCACCTGGACCTCGGTGTTCCGCGACGAGATCGCCGAGATCGGGGAGGAGCGCCCCGACGTCGTGGCGATCACGGCGGCCATGCTGCACCCCGTGGGGCTGACGAAGTTCGCCGAGCGGTTCCCCGACCGGATCTGGGACGTGGGGATCGCCGAACAGCACGCGGCGGTCTCCGCCGCCGGACTCGCCACCGGCGGCCTCCACCCCGTCGTCGCCGTCTACGCGACCTTCCTCAACCGCGCCTTCGACCAGCTCCTGATGGATGTTGCCCTGCACCGCTGCGGGGTGACCTTCGTCCTGGACCGCGCCGGGGTCACCGGGGTGGACGGACCCTCCCACAACGGCATGTGGGACATGTCCATGCTCCAGTGCGTCCCCGGACTGCGGATCGCCGCGCCGCGCGACGCCGGACAACTGCGCGCCCAGCTCCGCGAGGCCGTGGCCGTGGACGACGCGCCGACCGTGGTGCGCTTCCCGAAGGAGGCGGTGGGACCGGAGATCCCCGCCGTCGGGCGCGTCGGCGGCATGGATGTGCTGCGCGGGGCGCCGGACGGCGCCGACGACGTGCTCCTCGTCGCGGTCGGCGCGCTCGCCCCGGTCTGCCTGGACGCCGCCGGGCTCCTCGCGGAGCGCGGCATCGGCTGCACCGTGGTCGACCCGCGCTGGGTCAAACCCGTCGACGAACAGCTCGCACCGCTGGCCGAACGGCACCGGCTGGTCGCGGTCGTGGAGGACAACTGCCGCAGCGGCGGCGTGGGTTCCGCCATTGGCCAGGCGCTCCGGGACGCGGGCGTCGACGTACCGCTGCGTACCTTCGGCATCCCCGAACAGTTCCTGGCGCACGCCAAACGCGGCGAGGTGCTGGCCGACATCGGGCTCACCCCGGTGGAGATCGCCGGACGGATCACCACCGCGCTGACCGGGAAGGAGAGCCCGCGATGAAGGAAACCCCCGAGCCCGCGCCGGCGCCGTCCAAGGGGTTCGACCTCGCGCGGCTGCTCGCGGAGCGCGGCGCCGAGCGCTACGAGCTGCACACCAGACACCTCAACCACCAGCTCCCTCGCATGCTGCACACCATCGGCTTCGACCGGGTCTACGAACGGGCCGAGGGCGCCTACTTCTGGGACGCGGAGGGCAACGACTACCTGGACATGCTCGCGGGCTTCGGGGTGATGGGCCTCGGCCGGCACCACCCCGTCGTACGCAAGGCGCTCCACGACGTCCTCGACGCCTCCCTCGCCGACCTCACCCGCTTCGACTGCCAGCCGCTGCCCGGCCTCCTCGCCGAGAAGCTGCTCGCCCACAGCCCGCACCTGGACCGGGTGTTCTTCGGCAACAGCGGTACGGAAGCCGTCGAGACGGCCCTGAAGTTCGCCCGGTACGCCACCGGCCGCCCCAGGATCCTCTACTGCGGCCACGCCTTCCATGGGCTGACCACCGGCTCGCTCTCCGTCAACGGCGAGGACGGCTTCCGCGACGGCTTCGCGCCGCTGCTGCCCGACACCGCGATCGCGCTCGGCGACCTCGACGCGCTGGAGCGGGAGCTGGCCCGCGGCGATGTGGCCGGACTCATCGTGGAGCCGATCCAGGGCAAGGGCGTCCACGCCGCGCCCCCCGGCTTCCTGCGCGCCGCCCAGGAGCTGCTCCACCGCCACAAGGCGCTGCTCATCGCCGACGAGGTGCAGACCGGCCTCGGCAGGACCGGCGACTTCTACGCGTACCAGCACGAGGAGGGCGTGGAGCCGGACCTCGTCTGCGTCGCGAAGGCCCTCTCCGGCGGTTACGTGCCCGTCGGCGCGACCCTCGGCAAGGACTGGATCTTCCGGCGCGTCTACTCCTCGATGGACCGGGTCCTGGTCCACTCCGCGAGCTTCGGCTCCAACGCCCAGGCCATGGCGGCGGGGCTGGCCGTGCTGTCGGTGCTGGAGGACGAGCAGGTCGTCGCGGGCGCGCGGGCCACCGGCGAGCTGCTCAGATCCCGGCTGGCCGCCCTCGTGGACCGCTACGAGCTGCTGCACGAGGTACGCGGCCGGGGGCTGATGATCGGCATCGAGTTCGGCCGGCCCGACTCGATGCGGCTGCGCGGGCGCTGGGCGATGCTCCAGGCCGCGCGCAAGGGGCTCTTCGCCCAGATGGTCGTCGTACCGCTGCTCCAGAAGCACCGGATCCTCACCCAGGTCTCCGGCGACCATCTCGAAGTGATCAAACTGATTCCGCCCCTGACCATCGGGGAGCGCGAGGTGGACCGCTTCGTGACGGCCTTCACGGCCGTGATGGACGACGCACACGCCGGGGGCGGACTGATGTGGGACTTCGGGAGGACACTGGTGAAGCAGGCCGTCGCCAACCGATAGCCTTTTGCCTCCGGGGCAAGAAATTTGCCCCGGAGGAAAGTTCCTGGCGCAATGGACGTATGAGCACACCCTCCGCCGGAGAGGCGGCCGACGCGCTGTCCGACCAGCTTCCCGACGTCGCGCCGCGCCTGCGTGAACTGCGCCGGGGCCGCCGGCTCACCCTGGAGGCCGCCGCCCGGCGGGCGGGGCTCTCACCCGCCCATCTCTCCCGGCTGGAGACGGGGCGCAGACAGCCCTCCCTGCCCATGCTGCTGGGTCTGGCCCGGATCTACGGAACGACCGTCTCCGAACTGCTCGGCGAGGCCCCTCCGGAGCGCGAGCCGATCGTCCGGGCCGGCCGCGCCGAACCCGTCGAGGCCGACGGCTGGACCTACCACCAGGCGGGCGGCTCCGGCCGCGCCATGCAGCCGCTGCGGCTCCAGGTCCCGTACGGGGCGCAGGGTGACCTGGTCCGCGTCCACCCCGGTGAGGAGTGGCTCTACGTCCTCGACGGCCGGCTCCGGCTGAGCCTGGGCGACACCCTGCATCTGCTCGGCCCCGGGGACAGCGCGCACTTCGACTCGCTCACCCCGCACCGCATCGCCGCGGCCGGCCCCGAGGGGACCGAGCTGCTCTTCGTCCACACCCTGCTCCAGAGCCCCGCCGCCGATCTGTGCCTCGGTGGCCCGGCCCCCCGTGTCTGACCCGCTGAGAGAGGTCCCCACCATGTCGGAGACAGAGCAGCCGGCGCCGCGCGAAGGCGCGCCGGAACATGTGATGAACGAGGAGAAGAAGTTCCCGCGCGGACTGGTGATCCGGCTCTTCGCCTATCTGGTCGCCGGCCATGTCTTCGCGGCCTTCCTCTATCTCCTCTTCGAGCTCGGCGCCCAGGGGCAGTGACGGCCCGGCCGTGCCGGAGCGCCCGCGGCGTCAGCCCTCGTCGAGGAGGCGGGCGCGCAGCCGTTCGCGGGTCCCGGGTGTGAGGCCCAGGCCGTCGGAGAGATAGCGGTCGGTGGAGCCCCAGGTCCCCTCGATGGTCTCGAAGGCGGCGGCGAGATAGTCGGCGCGGGCGTCGAAGAGCGGGCTGATCAGCGCCGACGCCTCCTCCGGCAGCGCGGCGGGCGTGCGGTCGGCGCGGCGGAAGAGGTAACGGCGGTGCGGGTCGTTCGACTTGAGGTAGTCCGCCTCGATCGCCTCCGGCTCCACCCCGACCGCGAGCAGCACCACGGCCACCGAGAGGCCGGCGCGGTCCTTGCCCGCCGCGCAGTGCAGCAGCGCGGGGAGACTGTCCTCCGCGAGGGCGTGCAGCAGACGGCCGTGCTCCGCCGTGCGCTCCGTGACGATCGCGCCGTACGAGCGGATCATCCGGGCCGCGGCCCTGCCCTCCCCGAGCAGCTCGCGGAGCTGTTCGAGGTCGCCGTGGCGGACCAGCCGCCAGAACTCGGCGCCGTCGGCCGGGTCGGAGAGCGGGATGTTCACGTGACGTACGCCCGGCAGCGCCACGTCCGTGCCGTCCAGCCTCAGATCGGCGGAGTTGCGGAAGTCGAAGATCGTGTGGAGTCCGAGGCCGGTGAGGAAGGCGGTGTCCTCGACGCCGGCGTGGGCGAGATGCCCGCTGCGGTAGAGCGCGCCGTACCGCACCCGCCGTCCGTCCCCGGTCGGAAGGCCGCCGACATCACGGAAGTTGCGTACTCCGGACAGCTCGGGCTCGGTGGACGGGACCTGCGGCGACTGCTGCGTCACGCCTGCTCCTCCGGATCTGCCGTCGGCGCCGATCGCCGGCGGAGTCGGCTCCCGACCCTACCGACGTCACGGCATCCCCTGGCGCGCGGGGCGGTTCGGCGGAACGGCCGGGGGACGTCCACGCACGGACCGGTCATGCGGGGAGGAAACGCCCAAACACACCTCTGTCCGGATTGACTGATTCCGCATAACCTGCCCCGGTCGCGGGGGAGATGGGGCGCGTCTCGTGAGCAGGATCATATCCGTGACGTTCCGTGGTGACGGCGCGAAAGGGAAAGGCCCGCTCGAAAGGGAATTGGAGGCGGAACTCCACGCAGGGTGACGGGCGATCTTCCCCCGGAAGGACCCGGGCGCCGCCGACGGAAAAGGGTGGCTTGTTCCGGCCGTCCCACTCGCCTACGTTCACCCTCAATCCGAGCGGAACGCCGAATCCTGCCGCCGCCTCGGGGACACCATCCACCCATTCACGCGTGGCAGGAGCGGGGGACCCAGGTAGTACGCCGTTCCGGTGCTCCGGCATCAGGACGGCTCGGGGTGAAGTCGCGCACCACGCGCGGCCGGGCAGCTCCAGCCCGAACCCGACAGCTCACCTCGTAGGCGCCGGAGAGGAATTCGCCATGCCCGCGAAGGGTAAGCACCGCCGCCCGAAGACCAACCCGCTCTCGCGCGGATTCATCGCCGCAGGAACGGGCGGCGCCGCCATCGCACTGCCGCTCATCGGCGCCACCGGCGCGCACGCCGCGCAGCAGGCCGCGCCCGCCGCCGCTCCGCAGGCCGCGCCGGCCACCGCGCACACCGCGCAGAACCTGCCCGCCGCCGCCCCGCAGAGAGGCGCCGCGACGCAGGTCACCCGCTCCGAGGGCACGAGCGTGCGCACCTACGCGGTGGTCGCCGGTGACTACCTCTCCAAGATCGCCGACGAGCAGAACGTACGCGGCGGCTGGCAGCGGCTGTACGAGGACAACCGCCAGGCCGTCGGCGCCGACCCCGGGCTGATCCACCCCGGCCTGAAGCTCACCATCGGCGGCAGGAACGCGACCGCCCGTTCCGAGGCGCCCGCCGCCTCGAAGCAGTCGAGGACCGAGTCGAAGCCCAAGGCGTCCACGTCGTCGAAGGCGCCCTCGTCCGGCACCTCCTCCTCCGCGGCCAAGAAGGCGGCGCCCGCCGCCGAATCGGCCGCGCGGACCAGCGCCTCCGGCTTCACCCTGCCGGTCGACGGCGTCGGCGTCGGTACGGCGTACCGCGCCGCGGGCGGAAGCTGGTCCAGCGGCTACCACACCGGTGTGGACTTCGTGGCCTCCACCGGCACCACCGTGAAGGCGGTCGGCGCGGGCACCGTCGTGACCGCGGGCAGCGGCGGCTCGTACGGCAACCAGATCGTCATCCGGCACGACAACGGCATGTACTCCCAGTACGCCCACCTCTCCTCCCTCTCCGTCTCGGCCGGCCAGAGCGTCTCCACGGGGCAGCAGATCGGGCTCTCCGGGGCCACCGGCAATGTGACCGGGCCGCACCTGCACTTCGAGATCCGCACGGGACCGGAGTACGGCTCGGACGTCGACCCGCTGGCCTTCCTCCGCCAGAACGGCGTCTCCATCTGACCCGTCCGACGCACACCGAGGCACCCGCATTTCCCGTACGGCCCGGCACCGATAAGTGCCGGGCCGTACGGGATTTCGCTATTCCCACTTGAAAGAAAATTGACCGATGGTCTTTCTCACCCCACGTCAACCCCTGCCTACGGTCGCGTAGGTCACATGGCCGGGTGGAAAATACCCTGCTGTGGCAGACGATTCGAGAGCAAGAAGAGACAAGATATTCGGGTCGTACGCGGCGATCGGTGACAGCTTCACGGAGGGTGTGGGAGATCCAGGACCCGACGGGCTGTTCGTCGGCTGGGCGGACCGGCTCGCGGTCCTCCTCGCCGACCAGCTACCGCTCTCCGGTGCGACGGCCGACCCCGTCCACGGCGACTTCCGCTACGCCAACCTGGCCGTACGCGGCCGGCTCCTCGACCAGATCGTCGCGGAACAGATCCCCCGGGCCAAGAAACTCGCCCCGGACCTGGTGACCTTCTGCGCGGGCGGCAACGACATCATCCGCCCCGGCACCGACCCCGACGACGTCGCCGAGCGCTTCGAGCGGGCCGTCGCCGATCTCACCGGCGCCGTCGGCACGGTCATGCTGGCCACCGGCTTCGACACCCGCCGCGTGCCCGTCCTGCGCCATCTGCGCGGCAAGATCGCCACGTTCAACGAACACACACGGGCCATCGCCGACCGCTACGGCTGCCCCGTCCTCGACCTCTGGTCCTTGAGGACCGTCCAGGACCGGCGGGCCTGGGACGGCGACCGGCTGCATCTGTCGCCCGAGGGCCACACCCGGGTCGCGCTGCGCGCCGGACAGGTGCTCGGCGTCGACGTCCCCGCCGACCCGGACCAGCCGTGGCCGCCGCTGCCGCCGCGCGGCACGTTCGAAGTACGGCGCGACGACATCCACTGGGCCCGCGAGTATCTGGTGCCCTGGATCGGACGGAGGCTGCGCGGCGCCTCCTCCGGCGACCACATCGAGGCGAAGCGGCCGGACCTGCTGCCCCTGGAGCACTGACACGGCCCGGGTCCCGGGCGGCGGGGGCGTCGTGACCTCACGCCCCCGCCGGGATCCGCTCCAGCACCCCGCCCGCGAAGACGTCGTACAGCGGCAGCGTCTCCAGATGGACATAGCCGATATGGCAGTCGCACACCGCCAGCGGACAGGCCCGCGGCGCGAGCGCGCGCCGGTACGAGCCGTCGTAGAGATTGCCCAGCTCGGCGCGGACGAAGTGGCAGCGCCGTACCGTGCCCTCACCGTCCACCGAGATCACCGACTCGCCCGTGCGGCACGGCAGTCCGGCCGAGCGGTGCGGATGGCGGCTGTACGGGAAGAGCGGATCCAGCTCCGTCCACCGCGCGGCCTCCTCGTCCGTGTACGTGTGTCCCTCGGCCGCGTTGATCCACAGGTAGACGTGCGGGGGCAGCTCGGCGCGCAGCCGGCGTGCGTGCTCCAGATGCTCGTCCAGTCCGACGACCCCCACGCTGTACCGGATCCCGCGCGCCGCCAGCTCATGGGCCTTGGTCAGGAAACGTTCGTACGGCGTCTGCCCCGGGTGGTACGTGCACCACAGGGCGAGCTTCGCGGGATCGGCGTCCGCCAGCCCGTCGGTACGGAAGCTGAGATTCGTCTGGACGGCCACCCGGCGGATGTGCGGCAGCAGCGAGAGTTCGGTGAGCGCCCGCCGGTACCAGGAGCGGACCATCCCCTCGCCCCAGGGCGTGAACAGCACGGAGAGCCGGTCGTCCGTGGCGGCGGCCGCCCACGCGGTGAACCGCTCCAGGGCCGCCCGGTCGGCACGCAGCCGCTCCGGGCTGTCCCGCCGCTTGGCGAACGGGCAGTACGGGCAGTCGTAGTCGCAGGAGGCGAGCGGCCCGCGGTAGAGGATCGTCAGGTCCATGGGGCTCCCTTCGGGGCGTTCGGAACGCTTCGGCGGCGGCCCGCGCCGGGCCGCCTCGGCGGTCTACTTCGAGGCGTACGCGGCCATCGCGGCCCGTACGGCGGGCGAGAACAGCGCCGGGCCCAGTGCGTCGGAGTGCGCGAGCCCTTCGGGGGAGAGCCGCAGCAGCCCGGGGCCCGCACCGCTGTCCAGCCAGCCGAGGGCGGCGAACCGGTCCAGCTCCGTCCCGAAGTCCTCGGCGGGATCGGCGCCGAAGCGCGCGCGGTACTCCGCCACCGCCATGCCCCGGGCCTGGAGCAGCGACTGGAGCAGATGGCGGCGGCGCGCCTCGTCCCCGTCGACCCGGCGGCCCACCTCGGCACGGGAGAAGTCCTCCGTCCGCGTGTAGGCGTCGATGATCGCCCGTATCGCGCGCATGTCGACGGCGTAGTCGAAGGAGTAGTGCAGGCGCGAGGTGTACGAACGGGCCCCGCAGCCCAGCCCGATCATGCCGTCGGTCTGGCACGCGTAGTCGTCGGCGCCCTGGGGAGGCGCGTCCCGGCGGCGGAACATCCGCATCGACACCTGCTCGTACCCCTCGGCGAGGAGATGGTCCCGGCCCTGCCGGTAGAGCCCCAGCCGCTGCCGGTCCCACCGGGCGTCACTGCCCGCGCCGAGCTTGCCGAGGCCGGTGAGCGGTCTCACGTACAGGGGGTAGAGATACAGCTCCTCGGGGCGCCAGGCGAGCGCCGCGTCCAGCGAGCGGCGCCAGGTCGCCGGGGTCTGGCCGTCGATGCCGTAGATGAGATCGATGTTGAGGACCGGGATGCGGGCGTCCCTGATCCGGCCGAGCGCGGCCTCCACCTCCGCACGGCGCTGCGGGCGCACCGCGGCCCGCGCCTCCGCGTCCACGAAGCTCTGCACCCCGATGCTCAGCCGGGTGGCGCCCCGCTCGGCGAGGACGGCCAGCCGGTCGGCGGTCGCGGTCGCGGGGGAGGTCTCCACGGAGAGCGGGACGGCGCGCAGATCGGCGCCCATCCGCTTCTCGGCCAGGTCGCAGAGACGCTCCAGCTCGCCCGCGTCCAGATAGGTGGGCGTACCGCCGCCGAAGGCCGCGGCGGCGAACCGCACCGGTCCCTCCGTGCCCGCGCCCCCGTCCGCGTCCAGCGCCTCGCGCACCGCCGTCGCCTGCCGGTCCAGCGCGTCCAGGTAGCGCGTCGTCAGCTCCCCGGGCGCGCCGATCCGGGTGAAGAGATTGCAGAAACCGCAGCGGACCTCGCAGAACGGGATGTGCAGATAGAGGGAGAGCGCGTCCTTGCGCTCACCGGTCCACTCCTCGGCCAGCGCGGGCCGGTCGTCGAGGGGGCGGTAGGCCGTCTTGTGCGGATAGGCGTAGACGTAACTCTCGTACGGACGCGGTGGGGTCGCCAGGGGCGTGGGCGACGGCGAGGTGGTCATGGGGCGCTCCCGTGCTCAAGGAAGAAGTGGGCGTACGGCACCGTCCAGACGGACGGGTGGCCCAGCCGGTGGCCGCTCCAGCCGTCGTCGCCGTAGGCGGTGCCGTGGTCGGAGCAGACGATCGCGAAACACCGGCGGCGGCGGCTCGCGGCGGCGAAGAGCCGGCCGATGTGCCGGTCGACGTATTCGAGCGCGGCGGCGTGCGTGGCCCGGGTGTCGCCCGCCTCTTCGGTGGCGCCCGGCCGGTGGAACCAGTTGGGCTGGTGCAGCGCCGACACATTGACGAAGAGGAAGAGCCTGCGCTCCGGGTCGAGCCCGGCGACGACCTGCTCGGCGCGGGCGATCTGCGCCTCGAAGGAGACCGGGGACGCCACACCGAACTCCGGCTCCCAGTGGCTCTCCTGGAACATGCCGGGCAGGACGGAGCCGAGCGCGCCCCGCCGGTTGAAGAAGCCGACCCCGCCGACGCAGACCGTGCGGTATCCGGCCGCGGCGAGCCCCGAGACCAGGTCCGGTGTGTCGTAGACGAACGTCCCGGCGGCCGTCGACTCGCTGCCGCCGAAGCGCGCGGCGAACAGCCGGGGGTGCGGGCCCTGGGCGGCGGGGGTCGGCAGGAAACCGGCGAAGATCGCCTGGTGCGAAGCGTAGGTGAAGCTGCCGGGGGCGTGCCGCTCCTCCCAGCGGCCGGCCGGCAGATGGCGGGCGAGGTGCGGGATACGGCCCGCCGCGGCCAGTTCGCGCGCCACGTCGAAGCGGAGCGTGTCGAGGGTGACGAGCAGCAGGTCGTCGCGCCCGACCACCTCGTTCATGTCGGGCGGGGGGACGGTCCCGGGCGTTCCGGGGCGTGGGGCCGTCATCCGGGCTCTCCGCAGGGGTGGAGCGCCGCCGTGCGGCCGGCCCGGCGGGGCAGGGCCGCGAGCTGCGCCGCGTAGGTGTCCAGGCCCGCGGCCTCGCGCTCGGGCAGTCCGCCGAGGCCGGGCAGCAGGTCGCCGAAGGCGTTCACCTCGGCGACCGCGTACCGCAGCCAGCCCGGCTCGGGCATCAGGTCCACCCCCACGCAGTGGGTCGCGGGGAAGCAGGCCGCCGCCGCCTCGCACTGTTCGAGAAGGGTGGAGAAGCTGCCGCCCGCCGCGTCGACCGTCGACCGGACCGCGTCGAGGTCGCCCCGCGTTCCGCCGAGGTGGAGGTTGGTCATGGGCGAGGCGCTGGTACGGACGACCGCGTGCGTGGCGCGGCCCGCGACCACCACCACGCGCAGATCGGCCGCGCGGCCCCGCTGCGTCCCCTTGGGCAGCCACCGCTCGATGTGCAGCCCGTCCGGCGCGAGGGTGTCGATGATCGCGGCCACCTCGCGCTCGGCCGTGTAGCGCCGCACCCGCAGGGAGTTGAAGAGGCGGCCCGCGCCGTCCAGCTCCACGGAGGTGATCGCGCTCACCCGGCCCGGGCCCGCGATCCCCACGGCGAGCACCCCGGAGGCCGAGGACCCGTGGGCGATCTTGACGAACGCCCGGCGCAGCCCGGCCTCCGCCATCCGGGCCCGTACGTCGTCCCAGCCCGACACGGCGGGCGCCGCCGCGCCCGAGGTGGGCGACAGGGGGACCCGTACGCCGGCCTCGTCCAGCACCCGGTGGGTGAGGCGCTTGTCGAAGAGGACCGCCAGCTCTTCCGGGTCGTCGAGCAGCGTGGCCCCGCCGGACATGGCCGCCCTGCCCAGGTCACGGGCGGCCGCCGTGAACCGCTCGTACCAGCGGCCGGTGCCCTCGACCCGGGTCGGGTCGTCCGTGCCGCGCAGCAGCCGGTCCACCTCGGCGTCCTCGCCGGGGGAGTCGATCCGTACGGTCTCCCCGGCGCCGAACACGGCCCGGCCGCCCAGCACGTCGAGCCAGCCGACCTCCCGGGCCGGTGGCAGCCCGGCGGCCAGGACCGCGTTTTGGAACAGGGAGAGGCGGCGGTTTCCTGGGATGCCCACCACGGTCAGTCGTGGCGCCGGGTCCCGGTCGCCGGTGAGGGAAGTCATCGGTTACTCCGCCACCGCCACGTAGCGGTGCTCCGTGTCGTCCCACTGCTCCGCCTCCTCGACCTCGGAGAGGTCGACCTCCACCCCGGCGGCGCCGAGGGTCGCCAGAAGCCGCTCGCGCACCGGTTCGCTCACGAAGTGGTGGTGCAGGTCGAGCTTCTTGAGGTGGGTGAGCGGCTGGCCGGCGAGGAGGGCCTCCGCGCCGTCGTCGCCGAGGGTGCCCATGGAGAGGTCGAGACTCTCCAGACGGGCCACGACGGGCGCCCCGGCCAGCGCGACCGCGATCTCGTCCTGGATGACGCTGTTGCGCAGCGCCAGATGGCGCAGCCGGGGGAGCCGGGAGCCGGTCAGCACGGGCGCCAGGTCGGCGACGGTCGTGTCCGCCCCGTATCCGTCGGAGCCGAGCCACAGGTCCAGGGACTCCAGCGCGGGCAGATCGCTCGCGCCGATGCCCCGCACCACGTCGGCGCCGAGGCCGCCCGTCTCGATCCTGAGCGAGCGCAGCCGCTCGTGCCGTACGGCGGGGAACTCCAGGCCGTTGCCGCCCCGCGATCCGAACTCCTCCAGCTCGGGGAAGGCGTCCAGGAGCGGGGTGAGCCGTCCCTGGTTGATCCAGGAGATCTCGCAGTCCATGAACGTCATGTCACCGATGAACAGCGCCCGCAGCGCGGGCAGTCGGTCGCGCGCCGCGACCAGCGCCGCCACGACCGGCTCGGGGTCCGAGTCGTACGCGTCGCTCCACGAACCGACGATCAGCGCCCGGACGCCGGTGGTGTCCACGGTCGCCGTGAAGCGGGCGAACACCTCCTCCCACGCCTCCTCCGCCTCGTACGCGTCGACCGACAGCCGCCAGGCCACGGAGGCGGGGTCCGGCAGCCCCTCGGTCCCGTCGGCGTCGGGGAAGCCGAACACGGGCAGGCCGTACAGCTCCTGCATGTGGTGGTTGATGGTCATGACGAACGCTCCAGACACCGGCGGGCAGTGATCGGCTGATGTGGAGAAGTTCTACCAAGCGCCACTGACAACTCCGGCCGGTGGGGCGGCACCGGGCGACGGGCGGGCCGGGGGCGCCGGGGCCGCGTTGTCAGACCCGGCCCTTAGCGTCGTCATCAGGTCGGCGCACCGGGCGCCGCCGGTCGAGGGGAGAGCCATGTTCCGGCAGGGAGACGTACTCGTCGTGCCCGTCGCGGAGGAGTCCGTGCCGCCGTGTCTGAGGGACGCCGGGCGGGTGTCCGGTGAGCCGAGGGACGCGCGCGGCCGGCTGGTCCTGGCGCTCGGCGAGGTCACCGGCCACGCCCACGCGGTGCCGGGTCCCGGGCGGCTGATCAGGGAGTCGGGCGATCCGGCGGGGCCCGTGTTCCTGCACCTCCCGGACGGCGGACGGGTGGTGCACGAGGAACACGCGGTGATCCCGCTGCCCAAGGGGTGGTTCCGGGTGGTGCGCCAGCGCGAGTACGTGCCGGGCGCGGTGCGCCTCGTCGCCGACTGAGCGGGCGCGGCCGGCCGAGGGGCCGGCAGGGCGATGGTGACGGCCGATGATCGACGACGAGCGGGGAACGGTGGCGGGGATGACGGCGAGCGGGGCGATGACGATGAGTGACATGAACACCTGGCGGGCTGTCGCGGCGGCGACGGGCGCGGCGGACCGGCCCGCCGCCGAACAGGGGGTACGGCTGGCCTACCGCACGGCGGGCCTCGCGGAGCCGGAGCGGATCGTCTGGGCCGGATCGCCCCTGGCGGGCGCGCGGGCCGCGCTGCTGCTCACCGGGGCCGGGCGGTCCGTACGCGACGAGGTGCGTACGTACCCCTGGGCGGAGGAGCGGCGCAGGGTGCACGACACGCTGGGCCCGGACGGCTGGGCCCGGCACTGGAACGCCACCGGGGCCCGCCTCTGGGACACCACACGGGCCCTCGCCGACCGGATACGCGCCGGGGTCCTGGACGCGGCCGAGGAGGGCGGGGAGAGCGGAAGCGCCGACGGCCCCACGATCCGCTCGCTGCTGCTCGACGCCGTGCTCGGCCAGCACGACGCGGCCTGGCTCGCCGCGTTCGACGGCCACGGCGAGCGGCTGGCGGGCCTCGCGGAGGTGGCGCGGAACGCGGGCTGGTGGTGGCCGTACGCACACGCGGTGGTGATCTGCGAGCGCCCCGTCGTCCTCCACCGCGACGAGGCGGGGCGGCTGGACCGGGGCGACGGACCGGCGATCGCCTACCCGGACGGCTTCGCCCTGCACGCCTGGCGCGGGATGCCGGTCCCCGCCGCGTTCCTCGGAGAGCTGCCCTCGCTGACCCCCGGCCGGATCCGCGCGGAGCCCAACGCGGAGCTGCGCCGGGTGATGCTGGAGTACTACGGCTTCGAGCGCTATCTGAGCGAGTCGGACGCGCGCCCCGTCCACCGGGACGAGACGGGTGTCCTGTGGCGGATCGCGCTGACCGGTGACGAGGACGTCGCGATGGTCGAGGTGGTCAACTCCACGCCGGAGCCGGACGGCACCCACCGCACCTACTGGCTGCGGGTGCCGCCCACCGTCCGCTCGGCGAGGGAGGGTGTGGCCTGGACGTTCGGGCTGGAGGCGGAGGCGTACGCCCCGATCCGCCAGACCTGAGCCGGGCGGATCGGCGCCGGGAGGTCACACCCGGGCCGCGAGCAGGTCGTCCCGGCCGATCAGGGCCTCGCTGCCCTCGGCCGTACAGGCGTGGGCACCGGCGACCGCGCCCAGCGCCGCGCTCCGTTCGAGATCCAGGCCCGCGAGGCGCCCGTACAGGAATCCGCAGACGTACGCGTCGCCCGCGCCGTTGGAGTCCACCACCGGCGCGGGCGGGACGGTCGCGGGCACCGGGCGCGGGGTGCGTCCGCCGTCACGGGTCATCAGGTACGAGCCGCCCGCGCCGGCCGTCGCGACCACCGCCTCGGCCCGCCCCTCGCGCAGGATCTCCCGCATCAGCGAGGCGATCCGCTCACCCGCCCCGGCCGCGCTGAGGAAGACCAGATCGGAGCGGAAGGCGAACTCCCGGTGGTAGTCGTCGAGTCCGTCCCAGTCGTGCAGATCGGTCGAGACCGGGACCCCGAGCGCTTCGACGTCGTCGAAGAGATGGCGGGTGAAGTCGGTGATCGAGAGGTGGACGTGACGGGCGCGCCGCAGATGCGGCAGATAGAACTCGCGGGGCATCCGCAGGCCTTCGGGGTCCCTGGCGTCGTGGAAGGACATCCTGCGGCCCGTCTTGTCCACGAGGTTGACCGCACGCCGGGTGCCCTCCGGGGAGATGAGCGTCTCGAAGTCCACATCGCCGGCGGTGAGCCGGTCCCTCACCTGCGCGCCCGTCCAGTCGTCCCCTATGTAGTCGAGGAACTTGACGTTCAGCCCCAAGTTCCGGCAGCCCAGAGCCACATTGCCACCGGTGTGCCCGGGCCATTCACGGATCGGCCCCACCGGGACGGAATCGGCGAGCGGCACCGGCAGCGAATCGACCCGGACGACGGTATCCACCCCGCTGCCCCCGACGACCAGTACATCGTGGCGGAACTGGTCGCTCTGATCGGTCTGCGGCTGCGTCACAGTCTCCCTTTCACGGTCCGGACGGTCCGACCGTCCCCCAGTATGGCCGTACCGCACGCCCCGGCGCAGGGGCCGCCCCCGCCGCCCCGGCCTCCGCCGCCCCGCGCCCCCCTCCACCGTCCGCAGGCGCTCGGCGCTCACCCGGAGATCACAGGAATCGGAGGCATGAGCGGGAATCCCCGGGGCAGTGACGAACGTTGGACGGGCGTACGCGGCAGGGGGTGGGAGTGATCAATTGCGATCATTTCGCCCCGCACCGATGAACGGTCCCGGCCATAATGGGACAACACCGAACCTCCAGGAGGTGCTGTGACAGGCGCTGGTTCCCCCCTTTCGTTGCGCTCCCGGCTGCGCTCGCTGCGACCCGCGGCCTTCGGGGCCGACTCGGCGGGGGAGAGGCTGGAGCGGATCCACCGCTCGCCGAACTTCGCCGACGGGGTGTTCCAGAACCCCGTGGGGGCCAGGACCAGACCGTCCGGGGCCTCGGGCATCGAGTTCGCGAAGATCTACTTCCAGAAGGAGGCACGGGCCCGGCGCTCCCCGATCGGCACCATCCCCGTGCACCCCACGACCCTCGCCGACCTCGCCGCGCCCCCGGCCTCCGGCCTGCGGCTCACCTGGATGGGGCATTCCAGCGTCCTCGCCGAGATCGACGGCCGGCGGGTCCTCTTCGACCCGGTGTGGGGTGAGCGCTGCTCGCCCTTCTCCTTCGCGGGCCCGAAGCGGCTGCACCCCGTCCCCGTACCGCTCGCCGCGCTCGGTCCTGTGGACGTCGTCGTGATCTCCCACGACCACTACGACCATCTCGACCTGCCCACGATCCGTGCCCTCGCCTCCACCGACACCCTCTTCGCCGTGCCGCTCGGCGTCGGGGCCCACCTGGAGAGCTGGGGCGTGCCCGCGTCCCGGCTGCGCGAACTGGACTGGAACGAGTCCACCGAGGTCGCCGGCGTCCGCCTCACCGCCACCCCCGCCCGCCACTTCTGCGGACGCGGTCTGCGCAACCAGCAGCACACCCTCTGGGCGTCCTGGGTCGTGGCCGGGCCCGAGCACCGGATCTACCACAGCGGCGACACCGGCTACTTCCCGGGCTTCACGGAGATCGGCGCCGAGCACGGGCCCTTCGACGCCACGATGATCCAGATCGGCGCGTACAGCGAGTACTGGCCCGACATCCACATGACCCCGGCCGAGGGGATGCGCGCCCATCTCGACCTCCAGGGCGGCCGGCCCTCCGGCGTGATGATGCCGATCCACTGGGGGACGTTCAATCTGGCCCCGCATCCGTGGGCCGAGCCGGGCGAGGGCACCGTCGAGGCCGCCGCCGGGGCGGGCGCCGGGCTCGCCCTGCCGCGCCCCGGTCAGCCCTTCGAGCCCACGGGGGACGCGGTCCCCGACGCCCCGTGGTGGCGCTCGGTGGCCGCCCCGCCGGCCGGCGGCTGGCCGGAATACGCGGCGACGGCCCCCGACGCGCTGGTCGCCCCGGCCGGGACGGCCGCGGCCGGGAAGCCCGTCACGGGGAAGACGGAGGAGACGGCCGAGAGCGCGTCACCCGCGTAGCACCGGCCGGGTCCGGTCCCACGGCCCGGGGGCGTACGGACGGCCATGACGGCCGCGTACGACCCCGGGCCGCCGTGTGCCGTACCGGAGGACGTGGCGCCGTACCGGGGGAGCCGGGGCTCCGTACCCCGCGGCCCCTTACCGGGGAGCCGTGGCCCCTTGCCACCGTCAGACCAGGACGACCGGAACCCCGCGTTCCTCGAAGCGGGCGGCCCGCCGTGCCGCGCCCGTGTCGGTGATGAGCGTCCCGATGTCCTCCACCGGACAGATCCGGGCGAACGCGCGGGTGCCCAGCTTCGAGCTGTCCGCCACCACCACCAGCGTCCGCGCCCGCTCGGCGAGCAGCGCGTTGACGCTCGCCTCGTGCTCGCTGTGGGCGCCCGCGCCCTCCTCCGCGTCCACGGCGTCCACCCCGAGGAACGCGAGGTCGAGGCTGACCGCGCCGAGGATGTGCCGGGCCAGCGGGCCGACCAGTTCGTACGACTGGTGCATCGCGACCCCGCCCGTCGTCACGACCTTGATGTGCGGCCGTACCGCCAGTTCATGGGCGATGTTCAGCGCGTTCGTGACGAGCGTGACCGCCGGCTCCTCGGCCGAGCCCCTGAGGTCGCCACGGGTGGCGATGGCGCGGGCCACCTCCGTCGTCGTCGTACCGCCGTTCAGTCCGACGACCATCCCCGGCTCGACCAGCGCCGCGGCCGCCCGCGCGATCCGCTCCTTCTCCGAGGCATGCCGCACCGTCCTGTAGCGCAGGGGCAGTTCGTACGCGACGGAGTGGGCCACCGCCCCGCCCCGGGTGCGGGTCAGCAACTGCTGCTCGGCGAGGTGGTCGAGATCGCGGCGTACGGTCGCGACGGACACCCCCAGTTCGGCGGCGACGGCCTCGACCTCCACCTGGTGCCGCTCGGTCAGCAGCTCCAGGAGGGCCGTGTGCCGTTCGTGGCGATTCACCGGATCCACCGCGTCCTTTCCCGACGTCGACCGGCCGGGCCCTGCCTGCTCCCGCGCCGCCCCTGAGCGTACCGTGCAAGGTGATGCTTGTTTCTGATCGGAACGCTGCTCTAGCATGCAGAAAAAATCACCCTGCGGAACATCGTCGGTCACCCGACCGGGAGCGGAGAGCACAGATGGCTCAGGCGACACATGTGGAGACCGAACTCGCCGACCAGCCCGCCTGCTGGCGGCGGGCCGCCGCGCTGGCCGGGGACCAGGCGGTGGGGGAGGCGCTGCCCGCGCCGGGGGAGCGGGTCGCCGTCGTCGGCTGCGGCACCTCGTTCTTCATGGCCCGCGCCTACGCCGCGCTCCGGGAGGGCGCGGGCCAGGGGGAGACCGACGCCTTCGCCGCCTCGGAGTTCCCCTCGGGCCGCCGCTACGACCGGATCGTGGCGCTGACCCGCTCCGGTACCACCACCGAGGTGCTCGCCCTTCTCGCGGGCGTCCGCGGTACGACCCGTACGACCGCGATCACCGCGGACCCGGCCACGCCGATCCGTGACGCCGCCGACCATCTGGTCGTCCTGGACTTCGCCGACGAACGGTCCGTCGTCCAGACCCGTTTCGCCACCACGGCGCTCACGCTGCTCCGGGCCCGCCTCGGGCTGCACAGCGACGCCGTGGCCGTGGACGGGGAGACCGCCCTCGCGCAGCCGCTGCCCGACGGCCTCACGGAGTGCACCCAGTTCACCTTCCTCGGCCGGGGCTGGTCGGTCGGGCTCGCCGAGGAGGGCGCCCTCAAGATGCGGGAGGCCGCGCTCTCCTGGACCGAGGCCTACCCGGCGATGGAGTACCGGCACGGCCCGATCAGCATCACCACCGGGGGCACGGCGACCTGGATGCTGGGGGAGGCCCCCGACGGTCTGGCCGAGCAGGTCGCGGCGACCGGCGGCCTGTGGGTGGCGGGGCAACTCGACCCGCTGGCCGAACTGGTACGGGTCCAGCGGCTCGCCCTCGCGCTCGCGGCGCGGCGCGGACTCGACCCGGACAGCCCCCGCCATCTCACCCGCTCGGTGATCCTCCCCGCCTCCTAGGCGAGCGGAACCGTCCGGCCCCCGGGCCCCCCCCCCGCCCCCGCCGGGCGCCGCCCCCCCCGGGGGGGGCCGGGCCCCCCCCCCCGGAAGGACAGGGCCGCGGCGGAG